>NZ_JBFTMX010000001.1:0-223836 GCF_056397205.1 Massilia sp. 05N420 | reverse complement strand
GTGCTGTACTGGCCGAAGCGCTGGTGGAATTCCCACACCATGCCCCACTGGAAGGTATAGGTGCCGGCGCTCGACGGTGCGCTGACCTGGAAGTTGAAGGTGGCGTTCTGGCCCGGCGCGACGGTGGACGGGCTCATCGCAATCCGGTTCATGCCAAAGGCAACGTTGTCGTCCGGCGTGGCCAGCAGGAAGTCGGGCGAGGTCCAGGTCGTGTTGCCGCTATTTCGGAACATCATCGAGACGTTGTAGCCGCCGCCGGGTGTCATCGTCGTGGGCACGCTGGCCGACACCAGTTGCGCGTCGTAGACCGGCGCCGGCGCGGCCACCGTGATCGTCGACGAGATATTGCCGCCGAACCAATGCATCCCTTCGCGCAGCATGGCCCAGCCGAAGGTGTAACTGCCCGGTGTCGTCGGCGCCGTGATCGTGAAACCGAATACGGCCTGGCCGCCCGGCGCGACGGTGCTGCCCAGGTCGACGCGGCCCATCCCCCAAGTGGTATTGTCCTGCGGGTTCTGCGAACCCAGGCGGTAGGGATAGGACAGGCCCGRATACCAGGTCGTGGTGCCGCTGTTGCGGATCGTGACCGTGACGTAGGCGGTCGAGCCCGGCGCCATCGTCGACGGCGCCGAGATGCTCACGCCCGTGGCGCCATCGTAGGGCGCGGGCGGCTCCGGGTCGTCCGGCGGCGGCGGCAGGTAATTGGTACCGGGCGGTGCCTTAATGACGGACGTGGTGGATGTCCCGAGCTGCGCCCAGGACGTGCCGCTCACACACAAGAGCAGCAGCGCGAGCGCCAGCGATTGCAGCAGGGTGCGTGCGCCGCGCAGGGCCGGCAAGAAGGCACGGACCAGCGTCGCGGAAAGGTCAACAGCGGGAGTTCGAACGGCCAGCATTACTTCACCTCCGCGATCTGGTGATTGTGCAGATAGATGTACTTGGTGCCGCTGCTGCCGCTGGGTGCGGTGTACAGCAGTTGCCCGGCCTGGCTATAGACCTGGATGCGGTTGACGCCRTCGGTGCCGACCACGCTGGCGCGGCGGCCGAGGCCGTCGTAGACATAGGTCGCGCGCCCGGGCGCGGCCGTCATGCGGTTGGCCAGGTCGAACTGGAAGCTCTGCGCGCCGCGRCTSGTGATGTTGCCCTGGCTGTCGTAGCCGTAGGCGAAGTTGAAGCTGGCCGGGCCGTTCGTGATGCTGGCCAGGCGGTTGGTGGCGTAGTCGATGTTGTGCAGCGTGTTGCGCGCATTCGGCCCAGCGGTGATCGCCGTCGAGACCAGGTTGTCGAGCGTGTCGTAGCCATAGGTCGCGGTACCCCACAGGTTCGGCGCCGTTGTCGTTTTGAGCCGGTCGAGGTTGTCGTACCCCATGCCGCGCGTCGCCACGCCCTGCAGCTGGTCGGTGATGCTCTCGACGTTGGCGTTGCTGTCGTAGGTGTATCGCTCGTTGAGCACGGCGCCGTCGGCCGCCACCTCGGGCAGGCCGCGCGCGTTCTGCGTCATTGTGTGGCGGATGCCGTTGCCGTACGTGAAGCCGGCAATCGCGCCGCTCGGGTGATAGCTGATCGCCGTCGCATAGCTGCCGACCTGGCGCGGCTCGCCCAGCGCGTTCGGGTTGTACGCGACCGTCAGGTTGTCGACCGGATAGCGCAGCTGGGACAGCGAACCGTTGGCGTCATAGCTGCGGGCGATGCCGTAGTTGACCCCGCCGTAGAGCAGGTTCTCCCCTTCCAGCAGGCGCCGCTTGTTGTAGCTGTAGGTCCACCTGGTGCCGTTCGAGGACACCGTCTCCGGCAGGCCGTCGGGCGTATACGTACGGTTGATGGCGGCGCTGCCGTCGCCGAAGCTGGTGTCTGTCAATCGATTGCGGGCGTCGTAGCCGAACGAGGCCTTCTTCGCCGCCCCCACGCTCGCGGTGTCGCAAGCGCTCGTGGACGGCAACGACAGGCCGGTCGCGCGCCAGGCAACATTGTTGGCCAGGTCGTAGTCCTGGACGGTCGCGCCGGTCTCGGGCTCGATGGTCTTGCACAGGCGCTCGTAGGCGTCGTAGAGATAGCTGCGGGTCAGGCTCAGGCCGGCGCCGCTGCGGGTGATCGATTTCGTCTTGCCGAAGACATCGCGCGCGATCGTGACCGTCACGCCTTCCGGCATCGCGATGCCGGCGATCGCCTCTTCGCTCGGCTGGTCGAAAGCCTGGTAGCTGGTGTAGCTGGTGTTGCCCCTGGCGTCCGTGTGGCTCTTCTGGAAGCCGCCGGTATAGCCGTAGTACTCGTAGAGCATCCCCAGTTCGCTGTCGGTCGCGCTTCCTGGGCGCCGACCTGGGCAAAGAATAGGGTGGTCTGGTTCCACCCGACCGTGTCGGCCGCCGGGTAGCCGATCGATGCCAGCCGGCCCATCGCATCGTAGCCGAAGCTGTGGGTCGAGCCTGCTTCGTTGGTCAGCGAGGTGATCTTGCCGAGATTGTCGACGATGGCCGTCTCGACGCTGCCGTCCGGGTAATCGATGCGCTGGGCAATGCCACGCTTGTAGTTCGAGAACGTGGTGGCCGGGTTCTTTTCGTCCGCGACGGTCCGGATGGTGCCGTCGGCGTTGTACGTGAACGACTGCTGCAGCTTGCCGAACTTCCTGACGCTCAGCACCGTGGACAGCGACGGATCGAAGGTGTTCTGCTGCATGACCTTGCCGGTATTGAGCTCGGTTACCTGCTTGACCTGGCCGAGTATCCATTTGGCGAGGTTGTCTTCGTAGACCGTCTGTTCGATACGGCCGCTGTTCAGGCTGCTGGCGCGGCTGGCTTGGGTGGGACGCGCGAAGCCGTCGAACTGCGTCGCCTCCCAGGTGAAGGTCGCGCCCTGCTGGGTCGTCTCGCGGCGGTCGACTTCCATCACGCGGGCCGCCATGATGCCGTCGCCGCGGCGTTGCAGGCTGTTGCCGTAAGGCTGGACCGGCTCGCGGTAGCGCAGCACGGTGGCACTCAGGGTTTCTCCGGTCGCGCTCACGGTTTCGGTACCGAGGGGCTGCCCTTCCGTTTCGCGGAACAGGGTGCCGAAGGTGTGCCGGGTGATGTTGCCGGCCGGGTCGGTGACGCTCACGACCTTGGTGGCGTTGCAGCCGTTACACGGTGCCCAGCTCGATGCCTCCGCCGGGTACTGGGTCGTCCAGATCAGGGCGGACAGGCCCGGGCCGCTCAAGACCTTGCGGGTCAGCGCATAGGTATCGAAGATTTTCGGATAGGTCGCTTTATAGCGGATCGGGCCGCCACTCGGGTCCATTTCCTGCAAACACATACTTTCGACCCCGGAACGTCCGTGCCGCGTTGCCGCGAGGGTAAATGTGCCGACGGCGCCCGACGGGTGGGTCATGGAACCCGTTATTTGATCGGTCGACAGGTAGCCGGGAACGTCGCAGTCGCCATCGCCCAGATATTGGACGCTGAACAGCAGGCTGCCGATGCCGCCCAGTTGCCATGCCGAGCCGTCCGGCAGGGTGACGGTTTGCAGTTGTCCATAGCTGTCGTAGGCATAGCGCCAGGTGCGCGTGCCGTCCGTGACGGACGACACGAGGTTCGACGCGGTCGAGCCAGGCGTCTGGTAATTGAGCGTGATCGTGCGCGGACTGCCCGAGGCATCGTTGGCGACGATGCTCTTCAATTGCCATTTGTTGGTGGTGTCGTAGGTGTAGCTGACCGTGTTGCCGAAGCGGTCGGTGACGAGCGTGGGCAGGATCCAGATTTCGACACGGCTGAGCTGCGGCGAAGCCGACACCGCCGGCGTGTTTTCTCCGCCCCCGAGGCCGAGCGCTCCCCCGGCGCCGGTCATGGCCGCCGTGGCGGAAGTTGTGGCGGAGGTCGTTTCAGGTCCAGAGGTGCCGGGATCTGCAGGCGCGCTCCGCAATTCCGGGGCGGAGCTCGACTTTTGAAGCGGCGGCAAAATGCGCTTCACCAGCCAGTCGAAGCGATATTCGGTGCCGTCCGGCGACACGGCAACAAAGCCTTCGCCGCTCTCGCCATTGGCCGCCGCCAGGCTTGGCAAGCAGCGGATCGCCCAGTTGTTCCGGGTGACCACGGGATAGGCCGACGGCGCGCTGCCGTTGGGAGCCGTGGTGTAGGCGGCGCTCCGTTGCAGCATTTCTTGGTCGCCCACACCGGGCACATACAGGAAACTGCCGTGCCAGTATTCGGTGCCGCTCCAGGACGCGGTCGGACTGGTCGCGGCCGGGGCCGCACTGAACCCGCTGCAACGGGCAGTCGAGTTATTGAGGGTCAACCATCCCTTTTGCTGGGAAAAAATACCATGCAAATGGGGAATTTCGAGATCCCAGCGGCCGAACAGCGTCTGATTCGTCCAGTCTTCGCCGGCCCGGATATGCCGTCCGACCGATACCGGAAGCGCACTATTGCCTGCCAAGGACACGTCGGTCTGGATGAATTCCAGTGCGCCCGTATAGAGGTTGATTTTGTCGCCAAACAGATCGGCACCGAGCCGGGTGACGGCCTGTGGCGCCCGGATCAATTTATTCTGGTCAGAATAACTGGTAGGACTTTCTTGCGCATGGGTGGCCTGGGAGAGCACCGCAACGGCAAAGATGGCGAACTTCGTGAAACCCTGAGCATTGACGAACTTTTTCGTTTTCATGTGCAAGCCGTGAGGGAAGTTCCGGTGGGAAACTTCATCATGGCACTAAACGTACATATGAAAACTCTCAAAAAGTTTCATTTAACGAATATTTTTCAACGATTGCCCTAATTTCATACCGGCAGTTTGAAAAAATCTTCAGTTGCCGATCTTTTCATTAATCGGGAGCCCCTCATGTTCGGCACCGGCCATCCCAACCTTCCCACCGTACGAAGGCGGCCATGTTCATGCTGAGAAGCCAATGATCGCGAACGGCCGTATATGGACTCCTCCTCGTTTGCAAACAATCCGTCGTCAGGCCGTGAGGTACGACTGCTCACGTATATCCGGTCTCCTACTGCGGCACCTGTGCCAGGCGCTGGACCCTGATGGGCTATTCGCGCGCCGGCTCTCTATCGCTTCTTCGGGCTCGAAGGCCTCGGACATTCTCGGGTTCTGCCAGCGCCGGTTCGACCTGTTGGCCATCATGCGGCTTGTCATGCAATCGTGGTTCGGATGCTCCGACGTCGTAACGATACTATTATTGCTGAGCTTACACGGGTATCGGCTGATAATCTGTTCCTCTGCTCATCATCGCCCAAGCGATACGTGCCGTCTTGTTTGCCAACGCTACCGCGGCAACATTTGGATGTCGTACAGTTGCAATACGCGTTACCCAAGTGCTCAATCGGTCGGCTTTGGCATTAGCCGTGCGAAGCACCGATCGCGCTCCGTGTATCAGCAAGCACCGCAGGTACGTGTCGCCTCTCTTGCTTATCCCTAGCAAACGCTCCTTTCCTCCAGAGCTGTTTTGCCTGGGCGTCAAACCAAGAGAAGCCGCCATTTGTCGGCCATTTGCAAAATGTCTGGCATCGCCAATCGTTGCCACAAGAGCTGTCGCAGTTATTGGGCCAATTCCACGCAACTGCTGCAAGCGAATCGCTACCGGATCCTGCCGCGCAATCTGCTCGATTTCCCGCTCGAGCTCGGCAAGCCGTCGATCCAACATCAGCAGATCTTGCCAGAGCCCTCGCAAGAGTCGACGAAATCGCTCGCTAAGCCCGTTGTCGTTGTCTTCAAGCCAGCAAGGGATCGCTGCTCTCAAGTGAACCAATTCTTTCGGCGCAACCAATCCGTACTCGGACGTCAAGCCACGTATTTGATTGGCCGTGGCCTTGCGTTGATCTGCCAGGTTTGCACGTACGCGATGCACTGCCTGGATGTCTTCCTGCTCGACCGTCTTGATGGCCGCGAATCGCATGTGCGGCCGGCTCATCGCTTCACAGATCGCTTCGGCATCGTTGGCGTCATTTTTGTTACTCTTGACGTAGGGTTTAACGAATTGCGGAGCGATCAGCTTGACTGTATAACCTTGTGTCTGCAGCACTCGGGCCCAGTGATGGGCGCCACTGCAAGCCTCCATGCCGATTTCACAGCCGGGCTCGATCTGGGCCAGCAAGGCCTTGATCCAGTCAGCCCGGACAAGTTTGCGTCGCCAAACTGCCTTCTCGGACCGATCGACGCCATGCACCTGAAAGACGTTCTTTGCCAGATCGACCCCAACGCGGATAAGCTCCATGGTGGACTCCTTCTTTCCAAACCGGTTGTGTGGAAACTCCAGTTTGGCACTTACGTGCCCTCAGGGGGAGGAGGAGTCCATCCCACTGCTTCTGGCCGATATTGTGCCCGAGGCCGGCCGCACAAAGTGCGCTCCCGTACGGAGCGCCCGCTCCGACCGCGTAGACTTCGCATGACCGCCGGTGGGCACCGCGTGCCCCACCGGCGACGGTTTGCATGTCGAACGGGAGCATCATGAAGAGCGATACCGACCTGGAAGAACGCGCATCGGGCAGCGACCCGATACCGAACAGCGATCCGCCCGCCGCGGCCAAGGCTGCCGGCCTGCGCTACGTGCACGACGACCGCCCCGGCATCCGCCGCGAGCCGGACAAGGAGGGCTTTCGTTATCTCGACGCCCGCGGCGATCCGGTCGAGGACGAGGCCACGCTCAAGCGCATCAAGTCTCTGGCCATTCCGCCGGCCTGGACTGAGGTCTGGATCTGCCCCCAGGCCAACGGCCACCTGCAGGCCACCGGGCGCGATGCGCGCGGGCGCAAGCAGTACCGCTACCACCCCAAGTGGCGCGAGGTGCGCGACGAGGTGAAATACGAGCGCATGATCAAGTTCGGCAAGGCCCTGCCGCAGATCCGCAAGGAAGTCGACCGCGCCCTGGGCCTGCCCGGGCTGCCGCGCGAAAAGGTGCTGGCGACCATCGTCTACCTGCTCGAAGCGACCATGATGCGCATCGGGAATGACGAATACGCCCGCGAAAACAAATCCTACGGCCTGACCACGCTGCGCAACCGCCACGTCAAGATCGACGGCAGCGAGGTCGAGTTCCGCTTCCGCGGCAAGAGCGGGGTCTACCACGACGTCAAGGTGAACGACCGGCGCCTGGCGCGCATCGTCCAGCGCAGCCGCGACCTGCCGGGCCAGGACCTGTTCCAGTACCTCGACGGGGACGGCGAAACGCACACCATCGGCTCTGCCGACGTCAACGACTACCTGCGCGAGATCAGCGGCGAAGACTACACGGCCAAGGACTTCCGCACCTGGTCGGGCACGGTGCTGGCCGCGATCGCGCTGCAGGAATTCGAGAAGTTCGATTCCGAGGCCCAGGCCAAGAAGAACGTGGTGCGCGCCATCGAGACGGTGGCCGAAAAGCTCGGCAATACGCCCTCGGTGTGCCGCAAGTGCTATGTCCATCCGGCCGTGCTGGAATCCTATATGGACGGCACCATGGTCGAAGGACTGCTCGCGCGCGCCGAGGAAACGCTGGCCGAAGACTTGCAGGACCTGCAGCCCGAGGAGGCGGCCGTGCTCGCCTTGCTGCAGCAGCGCCTGGCACAGGACGTGCCGGCGGAACCCAGGAAAGTGCAGCACACGCGCAAGGCCGCGTGATCCCAAACGACCAGGAAAGGAAGCAGCATGCCAGCAAGTATCGAGCTCGTGGCCGAATTCGGGCACCAGGTGACCGGCGTCTCGGTCTCGGAAACCGGACGCATCTTCGTCAACTTCCCGCGCTGGACCGAGGACAGCGCCGTCTCGGTGGCGGAGCTGAGGGACGGCGGCCTCAAGCCCTACCCCGACGAGGAATGGAACGCCTGGCGCAATGCGAAGAAGGACGAGATCACGCCGGACGACCACTGGGTCTGCGTGCAGAGCGTGGTGGCGGACCAGCGCGGCAGCCTGTGGGTGCTGGATCCGGCGGCGCCGGCCCAGGCCCATGTGGTGTCGAAAGGGCCGAAACTGGTGAGGATCGACCTCGCCAGCGACAAGGTCGCGCAGACGATCGCCTTCGACGAGGACGCCGCGCCGCAGGGCTCCTACCTGAACGACGTGCGCTTCTCGCAGGACGGCAAGTACGCCTTCATCACCGATTCGGGCGTCCGGGGCGCGCTGCTGGTGGTCGACATCGCGGCCGGCAAGGCGGTGCGCGTGCTGGACGGCCATCCGTCCACGCAGATGAAAAAGGGACTGAACGTGAAGCTTGAGGGCAAGGAGTTGCGCCGCCCGGACGGACGCGGCGTCGAGTTCTCGGCCGACGGCATCGAGCTGTCCAAGGACGGCGATTACCTGTACTGGCAGGCGATCAAGGGCGATGAGCTGTACCGCATCCCGACCGCCGCCCTGCTAGGTGCCAGTTTGAAGGGCGAAGACGTGTCGGGCCAGGTCGAGCAGTACGGCATCAACGGCGTCAACGACGGCCTGCTGATCTCGCGCGGCACCGACGACATGTACCTCACCTCGGTCCAGGACAATGCCATCAAGGTGCGCAAGCTGTCCGACGGTCCGCAGGCCGAGGCGAAAGTCGTGGTGCAGGACGAGCGCCTGCGCTGGCCGGATACTTTCAGCCAGGGTCCGGACGGCACGATCTACGTCACCACGTCGCACATCCAGGATTCGGCCTTCTTCAAGCCGGATGCGCCGCCGGCGCTGCCGACGCAGCTCTGGAAGCTGCGCTTTGCAGGCTGAGGGGCGCGCTCAGGCGCCGCTGACGACAGGGGCAGCGGCCTGCGCGGGCTGCGGCGCGGCGGCATGCGCCTGCAGGCCGATGCTGGCAAGCGCCACCAGGGCCGCCAGGATGGTCAGCACGCGCAGGCGGCGATAGCGGGTGGAAGGCAGGGAGTGTCTCATCTTGTTATCCTAGTTTTGGTATTTACGTACTGCTAGCCAATCAGCATACCAAAGCCTCCCTCGCCAAAAATACGCGGATTGTAACGAGTGCCGAGAACGCAACACTCGACTAGAATACGGCTGCCCCGACTCCTTTTCGCGCCGATGCCATTTACCCTGCTGCTGCCGGTCTTCCAGCTCGCCGGCCTCGGCGCCCTGCTCGTGAAACTGCCCTGGCTGCGTCCCGGATGGCATACTGGCGTGACCGAACTGACGGCGAAATTCCTCGTGCCGGCGCTGCTGTTCGCCAGCGCTTGGCGCACCGGCATCCCACCCTCGCTGTCCTGGAAAGTGCTGTGCGCCTTCTACCTGCCGCTCGGCTTCCTGTTCGCCGGGGCGCGCCTGTTCGCCGGGCGCGCCGGCACCGGCGCCGCGGCGGCCCTGGCGGCCACCTATTCGAACACGGTATTCGTCGGCGTACCGGTGCTGATCCAGGTGCTCGGTGAAGGCAGCCTGCAATTCGCCTATCCGGTGATCGCCTTCCACAGCCTGTGCTGCTTCACGCTGTATCACCTGAGCGAGGAAGGCGGACCCTCCGGCTGGCTCGGGCCGGTCGTCAATACGCTGAAGAACCCGATCGTGGCGGCGCTGCTGCTGGGCCTCGCGCTGAATCTCGCCCACGTAATGCTGCCGCCGGCGCTGCTGCGCGTGATCGACATGCTGGGCGCGGCCGCCCTGCCCTGCGCCCTGCTGTCGCTGGGGGCCTCGGTGGCCTCGCTGGCGCCGGGACGCTGGCTTGCCACCGGCGCCATCGTGCTGGCCAAGCTGGTCTTCCTGCCGCTGGGCGTGATGCTGCTGTCGGTGTTCGTGTTCAAGCTGCCGCCGGCGGCGGCGATGGTGCTGATCGTGCTGGCTTCCTGCCCGGTCGGCGTYAACGCCGCCTTCGTGGTCAGGCCGGCCGGCGGCGGCGCCCAGCTGGTGAATTCGGCCATCCTGCTGTCCAGCCTCCTGTGCGCGGCCACCATCCCGGCCTGGCTGTGGCTATTGCGCCATTTCTGAGGCCAGCCCCGAGGCCAGCCCGAAGGCGCCTTCGCGCAGCAGGCCGCGCACGATGCGGAAGCGCCAGACCCGCTCGACCGGCGGCATCTGGTCGGGATCGGCCGCGGCCCAGTCGATGTCGGCCAATCCCTGCAGCTGCAGCAGGTCGCCACTGGCGAAATCGGCCAGCACGATGGCGGCGCGCGGCTCGGCGATGAAATTCCCGAGCGTGTTGAAGTAGCGGTTGCCGTTGTAGTCGGGCACCGTCAGCACGCCATTTTCCAGCCGCGCGAAGCCGGGCGGGCCGCCGCGGTGCGAGATGTCCAGCCCGGCCGCGGCGCCCTGCACGGCGGCGCCGCTGGCGCTGGCCACGAACAGGGTGCCGCAGGCCGCCAGCATCTCGCGCGCACGCGCAGGCAACCCGGTCCCGAATGCCGTCACCGCGCCGGGCATGCGCGCCACCGGCGCCAGGCTGCGCACCTGGATGTAGCGCGGACAGTTGCCGAAGGACTGGACCACGTCCACCGAAAAACCATCGTCACTCACCCGGCCGACGACGCCGTTCAGGCGATTGCGGCGGCGCGTGCCGAGGTCGATGCCGAGCAGGCCGGCCGGCGCTCCCGCATGCAGATGCGCGCGCACCGGGTCGCCGGACTGCGGCAAGGCGGCGATGCTGAGCTGCGCCGGGTCCGGCGAACTGGCGAAGCCCGGCGGCCCTTCCACCAAGGTGGCGAGCGGCCAGCCCTCGGCATCAGGCACGGCGACGCAGACGAAGCGCAGCAGAGGGAAGAAGGCGCGATGCTGTTCCGGCATGCGGGTGCGGATCGGCGCAGCGGCCGGCGCCGCTCCCGCCAGGCGCTGGGCATGCAGCTCGCCGGCGTGGAAAGGCAGGGCGATGCGGTCGTTGTCCATGGCCGCCGCCTCAGTCCGCGGGCATCGGCACGAAGCCGGGCAAGGCCTGCACGCGGGCGATCCAGGCGCGCACCTGAGGGTAGGCATCCAGCGCGATGCCGCCTTCTGGCGCGTGGGCGATGTAGGCGTAACAGGCCAGGTCGGCGACGGTCGGCGCGGCGCCGGCCAGCCAGTACCGCGCGCCCAGCTCCTCTTCCATCAGGCCGAGCACCCGGGCGGCGAGGCGCTGCGCCAGCGCGGCCGGCACGCCGGTATCGAAGAAGCGCGCGTTGATGCGGGCGGCGGCCGGGCCGTAGGCGATCTCGCCGGCGGCCAGCGACAGCCAGCGCTGCACGCGCGCCGCGCCGACCGGGTCGTCCGGCAGCCAGTTGCTGCCGGGGGCGTAGCGCCTGGCCAGGTAGACGAGGATGGCATTGCTGTCGGCCAGCGCCAGGCCATCGTCTTCCAGCACCGGGATCTGGCCGAGCGGATTCAGGCCGCGGAATGCGGGCGACTGGCGCACCGCGGCCGGGCTGTCGACGAATTCATGGGGCAGGTCGAGCAGGTGCAGGAAGAGCATGACCCGGTGGGTATGGCCGGACAGGCGGGTGCCGTGGAGGATGCGTGCTGGCTGTTCCATGGTGGTCTCGTTTCTCGTCATGTGATCGGAGATGCCATCCTAGGCCCATTGCCTTATTGCGAGAATCCAGCATAATCGCAATTCACCATTTCGACATTCGCAATAATGGACCGATTCGACGAGCTGCACGTGCTGGTCGCCATCCTCGACACCGGCAGCATGGCGGCCGCCGCGCGCAAGCTGGGCCGCTCGCCGGCCGCCGTGACCCGCGTGCTGGGTGCCCTGGAAGCGCGTGCCGGCGCCCGCCTGCTCGAGCGCAGCACCCGCCGCATGACGCCCACGGAGGCCGGACTGCGCCTGGCCGAACAGGCGCGCCGCCTGCTGGCCGATTACGAGGCCGCGCTGGATGCCGAGGAAACCTCGATGCCGCGCGGCCTGCTGCGCATCGCCGCGCCGAACGTGTTCGGGCGCCGCCACGTGGCGCCGGTCGTCACGCGCTTCCTGTCCGCCTATCCGGACGTGCAGGCCGAGCTGCTGCTGTCGGACCGCAACGTCGACCTGATCGAGGAAGGCATCGACGCCGCCGTGCGCATCGGCCCCTTGACCAACCTGAGCCTGGTGGCGCGCCGCCTGGGCGAGGTACGCCGGGTGACGGTGGCCAGTCCCGCCTACCTGGCGCGGCGCGGGACGCCGGCGACGCCCGCCGACCTGTCCACGCACGAACTGATCATGTCGACCTCGGTGCGCAGCGTGGCCGAATGGCGTTTCCGCTCGGGCGCCCACGAGCAGGTGGTACGCTACAGCCCGCGCCTGCGCGTGAACGACGTCGAGGCCATGCTATCGAGCGCCTGCGACGGCTTCGGCATCGCCCGCGCCCTGTCCTACCAGGTCGAGCCCCTGCTGCGCGCCGGCAGCCTGCAGCGCCTGCTGCGGGACTACGAGCCGGAACCGCTGCCGGTCCACCTGGTGCTGCCGAGCAGCCGCCACATGCCGGCGCGGCTGCGCGCCTTCGTCGATTTCGCCGTCAAGGAGTTGCGCCAGGATTCCGCGCCGGGCTAGGCGCTCAGTGCGGTTTCAGGCTCGACCTCCGGCGCCGCCTTCTTGCGGTGCGCCGACGCGCAGGACAGCACGCCGCCCAGCAGCAGCGCCATCGCCAGCCATTCCAGTCCGCTCGGCCAGCGCTGCTCCCACAAGAAGCCGTACAACAGCGCGAACAGGGTCTCGAAGACGATCATCTGTCCGGTCATGGTCAGCGGCAGCAGGCGGCTGGCGTGGTTCCACAGGGCGTTGCCGACCACCGAGCACAGGATCGCGACCGTGGTGACGATGCCGGCGAAGCTCCACCAGGCCGAGGACGCATGCACGCCCGGATGCAGGATGAAGGCCGGCACCGCCAGCAGCACCGCCTGGGCGCCGGTGACGACGCCGACCAGCAGGCTCCAGTCCTGTGCCGAGATCCCCTTCAGGCGGGTCAGTTCACGGCTGTTGACGACCGCGTACCAGGTCCACGCGGCCAGCGAACCTGCCGCGCACAGCAGGCCGAGCAGGGATCCCTGCAGCGAGCCATGCTGCGGCGCCGACAGCGACTGCCAGCTGATGCAGACCAGCCCCGCCACGCCCAGCGCCAGCGAGGGCAGCAGGCGCAGCAGGGGCGCGGCATCGGCATCGCGCCGGCCGGCCAGGGTCACGGTGACCGGCAACAGGCCGATGATGAGCGAAGTCATCGCCACACCGCCCAGCAGCACCGCATTCGCCAGGAACACGTAATAGATGATGTTGCCGGCAAGGCTGAGCAGGGCCAGGGTTTTCCATTCGCGCCAGCCCAGCAGGGGCCGCACGCGCCGCCACGAAGGCGCCAGCAGGCTTGCTGCGACCAGGCCGTAGGCCAGGTAGCGGCCGGCCGACAGCTGGATCGGCTGGAAGCCGCGCGTCAGTTCCGGTGTGAGAAAGACCAGGCCCCAGAAGGCGCCGGCCAGGATGCTCGCGCCAATGCCGAGCCAGTGATGTCGTACAAGCATGTTCTACCAACCTCCCGAGTCCGGAATGATCTCCGGACTACCCCGGGATTGTCTTGACCGGCCCTGCTATTGTTTTGACGTATTCTCCAGGCTGGCTTCCCGGTGCCGGCGCCGGTAGGCCGCCGGCGTCATGCCGGTGGCCTTGCGCAACGCCCGCGTCAGCGCGCTCTGTTCCGAAAAGCCGCTCCGTAACGCCAGCTCGGCGATCGGCACATCGGTGCGCGCCAGCCATTCGCGCACGCGGGCAAGGCGGTGTTCCAGCAGCCAGGCATGCGGCGTGGTGTCGTGCTCCTCGCGGAACAGCGCGTGCAGGCGGCTGACGCTGCAGCCCAGCGAGTTCGCCATCGAGCCGGTGCTCCACGCCAGTCCCGGCTCGGCCTCGATGCGGGCCAGCAGCGCGGCCAGGCGCGAACTCGGACGCGGCGCGTCCAGGGCCAGGGTGTCGAGCAGCAGCGGCACCCAGCCCTGCAGCACCGATGGCGCCACGGCGCCGCCGTCGGCCATCAGCGCCATGAACTCGACCAGCTTGCGCGAGGCCGCGCCGAGCGGCGCGAAGGGGCGCTCGAACAGACGCCCGGCGGTAGCGGCGTCGAGCGCTTCGGTGCCGATGTCGACGATGATCGAGCGGTTGGAAGCATTGCCGTGCTGGGCATGCCAGGCGCCGGGGGCGACGAAACCGGCGCGCAGCGGATCCAGCATACCCTCCCGTCCTTCGACCTCGAGCAGCAGCTCGCCCTTCAGCGGCAGCACCAATTGGGCGAATTCGTGGCGGTCGGGCGCGCTGGGCTGGCCGTAACTGCGCAGGTGGAGGTCGACGGTAGAAGGCATCGGCCGAGTGTAGCATGTGGACCCCGGGGCCCGCTGGAGGCGCCCCGGGGACATCCTGTCCGGCGCKTCATGCGTCAGGACGGATGTTGTGATTGAAGCGGAACAGGTTGTCCGGGTCGTACTGGCGCTTGATGTCGACCAGGCGCGCGTAGTTCGGGCCGTAGGCCTCGTGGATGCGCCCCCCTTCGTCCTGGGTCAGGAAGTTGATGTAGACGCTGCCGGCGGCATACGGTGCGGCGGCGCCGAAGAATTCGCGCGCCCAGGAGATCACCTTGCCGTCGTCCGCCGCCTCCGTCCAGCGGCCGTGGACGTTCATCGCGAACTGCACGTTGCGGTGCGGATAGGCGGTGGCGTCCGGTGGACGCGTATTCGCCTTGCCGCCGATCAGTCCGAGGAAGATCTCGCAATGCGGCGTCGGCAGCGAAGCGGCATAGCGCAGCACGACGTCGATGGCCTCGTCGGACAGATGGGTGAAGTTGTGCGATTTCCAGTAATTGCGGGCGCCCGGGGCCAGCAGCGGGTCGAAGGTCTTCTGCCACGCCTCGTAGGGCATCGCGCCGACGTGCTCGCCCACTGCCTGGCCGCAGGCACGTACCCGCTCCACCAGCGGCGCCACCGCATCCATGGGCTGCGGCGAGAACAGCGCCAGCGCCACGATGTCGCTGCCGTGCACCTCGGGCGCCAGGAAAGGCAGGGGCGGCGCCTGGCGCAGCACGGCCCACACGCTCATTTCGTCCGGCAGGGTGTCGACCAGGTCGCGGTAGCGGCGCATCACCTCGCGCCCCTGCGCGGCCGAAAACACGACCAGCCCGGCCGTGACCTCGGGTCCGACCGGGTGCAGGGCGAACTGGAACAGCGTCACCACGCCGAAATTGCCGCCGCCGCCGCGGATGGCCCAGAACAGGTCCGGCTCGTCCTGGGCGCTGGCCCAGTGCCGCCGGCCGTCCGCGGTGACGACCTCGGCGCCGATCAGGCTGTCGACCGCCAGCCCGTACATGCGGCTGAGCCAGCCGAAGCCGCCGCCCAGAGTCAGGCCGCCCGCGCCTGTCGTGGAATTGATGCCGAGCGGCACCGCCAGCCCGCAGGACTGGGTTTCGTGGTCGACGTCGGACAGCAGCGCACCGCCGCTCACCCAGGCCAGGCGCGAGCGCGGGTCCACGTGGACGTCGCGCATGCCCGACAGGTCGATCACCAGGCCGTCATCGCACAACGCGCTGCCGGCGATATTGTGCCCGCCGCCGCGTACCGCCAGCGGCAAACCGTTGTCGCGCGCGAAGCCGACCGCCGCCACCACGTCGGCGGTGCCGGAACAGCGCGCGACCAGGGCCGGACGGCGGTCGATCATGCCATTCCAGATCGCGCGCGCGTCGTCGTAGCCGGGGTTGCCCGGCTGCAGCACCGGCCCCCGCAGCGTGGCCTTGAATGCATCGACCACTTCGTTTTTCATATTGGTCATGCTCCACCTCCACCAAAGAGGACGCCACAGGGCGCCATCCATGCAGCATAGGTGCTATCGGGGGATGTGCAAGCAGAGAAGTGGTCGAGGCATCAGAGCCGCACCAAGCGCCCGCCGTCGACGCGGATGGCGTCGCCGCAGATGAAGGCGGCAGCCGGCCCGGCCAGGAAGGCGATGGCGGCGGCGATGTCGTCCGGCGAGCCGATGTCGGCCTTGTTGATGGTCTCGGCGCCGGAGCGCACGTTCGGGTTATCCCACAGCATCGGCGTATCGACCGCACCCGGCAGCACGGCGTTCACACGGATGCCCTTGGGCTTGCCCTCCAGCGCGGCCGAGCGGGTCAGCGACAGCAGCGCCGTCTTGGCCGCCGCGTAAGGCGCGACCAGGGGCTCGGTCCTGATCGCATGCACGCTGGAGACGTTCACCACCGTGCCGCCCGCCTTCATCTTGAGGAAGGCCTGCTTGATGAAGAGGAAGGCGCCCAGCAGGTCGACGCCGAGGATGCGCTGCCAGTCCTCGACGGTCTGTTCCTCGATCGGCTTGAAGCTCATCAGGCCGGCATTGTTCACCAGGATGTCCCAGCGGCCGAAACCGGCGATGGCGGCGTCGGCCGCTGCCGCCACCTGGTCCTCGCGCGAGACGTCGCAGACGATGGTGGCGATGCGCTTGGGATCGGCCCCGGTGTCGGTGGCCAGCCGGCCCGCCGCATCGTCCAGCCGCTTCTGGTCGAGGTCGGCCAGCAGAACGCTGGCGCCCTCCCTCAGCAGCTGGCGCGCGGTGGCGTAGCCGATGCCACCGGCGGCGCCGGTGACGATGGCACTGCACTCATCGAGCTTCATGGCGACCTCCTTGTCGTTCAAATACGCTGATCGAACACCTGGCGCAGATAAGCAATGAAAGTCTCATCCGTGCCCATACCCTTGCCCGGGCTGTCGGACAGCTTGGCCACCGGCTGGCCATTGCAGCGCGTGAGCTTCATGACGATGTTCAGCGGCTCGAATTGCGTATCGTTGGTGAGCTTGGTGCCGATGCCGAAGCCGAGCTGCACGCGGTCGGCGAAATGGCGGTAGAGGTTCAAGGCTTTCGGCACCGACAGCGCGTCCGAGAACACCAGGCGCTTGGTGCGGGCGTCGATGCGCAGCTTGGTGTAATGGGCCAGCGCCTTCTCGCCCCATTCGACCGGATCGCCCGAGTCGTGGCGCAGGCCGTCGAAGAGCTTGGCGAAATACAGGTCGAAGTCGCGCAGGAAGGCGTCCATGCCGACCACGTCGGTCAGCGCGGTGCCGAGGTCGCCGCGGTATTCCTGCACCCAGTCTTCCAGCGCCTTCTTCTGGAAGTCGCGCAGGCGTACGTCGAAGGACTGGAAAGCCTGCATGTATTCGTGGGCCATGGTCCCGATCGGCACCAGGTTGAATTTCTTTGCCAGGTAGACGTTCGAGGTGCCCTTGAAGAACTGCGGCAGCTCGCGCGCCATGGTCCGCACCACTTCTTCGTGCCACTCGCCGGAAAAGCGGCGGCGTACGCCGAAGTCGAAGAAGTCGAAGGGATTCAGGCGCTTTGGCTCCGCATCGAAGGCGCGCAGTTCCTCGATCTTCTGGGCCAGGCGCCGCCGAGCCTCTTCCAGCGCGGCGGCCTGGTCGAAGCGGCGGAAATACAGCTCGTTGACGATGTAGAGGACGAAGATCTCGAAGCCCATCACGTGCACGACCGGACCGGTGGCGCGGATGCGCAGGTGGGGGCCGTCGGTCGTCACTTCGATGAACTTGCGCTGGAAGCGGAACAGGGTCAGGAAGTCGGCGAAGTCACTCTTGATGAAGCGCAGCGAGCGCATGTACTCGACCTCGTCCTCCGTGAACATCATCCCGCACAGGTGATCGAGTTCGCGCTCGACTTCCTCCTTCAGCTCGGCCAGCGGAAAGGCCGGCGTGTTGCGGCACTTGAATTCGTACTCGCCGATGGCGTTCGGGTGCATGTGCAGGAAGGCCTGCCACATCGTGAATTTATAGAGGTCGGTTTCGATCAGGCTGCGGACGACTGGTTTCATTGAAGGTCTTTCGGTTCAGGCACGGGCTTGCGCCTGTTTTTTCGTGCGGCGCTTCGGCGCCAGCATGGTGCCGCTGCAGCCCGGCGTGCCGCAGCGGCAGGCAAACAGGCGCTTGAGCGCGGGTGTGTGGCGCTCGTCATAAATGAGCGCGTAATTGTAGTTCAGCTCCTCGCCCTCGTCGATGTCGCGCAGGGCGTGGATATACACCCGGCCGTCTTCCTCGTAGGCTTCGCAGTTCGGTTCGCAGGCGTGGTTGATCCAGCGCGCATCGTTGCCGCGCCGGCCGCCGTCGATCACATTGCCGTCGGCGAGGCTGAAATAGAAGGTGTGGTTGACCGGGCCGCCGCGCTGCGCGGCGCGGGCGGTGGCATCGTCCCAGCTGATGCGCTCACCGCGGTATTCGATGATGCGTTCCCCGGCTTCGATGGGCCGCAGGGCGAACACGCCGTTGCCGTGGACCGGGGACTTCCTGACTTCATAAGCTGCGGATTTCTTCGGGATGCTCATTGCTGGGCCGGAAAGATTGAGGGGGCGGAGGCCTCATTATTGCCTGAATTCCGGCAAGCCTGCCACACCGCCCCCCATTTCCAGACCTCAGGCGCTGAAGTCTTCCTCGCGGAATTCGGCGCCGGCCCGGCTCCCCGCCTGCTCGGCCCTGCGCAGCTCGACGCGGCGGATCTTGCCGGAGATGGTCTTCGGCAGGTCCGTGAATTCCAGGCGGCGGATCCGCTTGTACGGCGACAGGCGCTCGCGCGCGAAGGCAAAGATCCTGCCTGCCAGCTCGCGGGTCGGCTCCACCCCTGGCCGCAGGGTGATGAAAGCCTTCGGCACCGACAGCCGCAGCGGATCGGGGCTGGGCACGATGGCCGCTTCCAGCACGTCCGGATGCTCGATCAGCACGCTCTCCAGCTCGAAGGGGCTGATGCGGTAGTCCGAGGACTTGAACACGTCGTCGTTGCGGCCGACGTAGAAGTAATAGCCGTCTTCATCGACGGTGGCGGTGTCGCCGGTGTGATAGTGGCCGGCGCGCATGACGTCGGCCGTCTTGGCCTCGTCGCCCTCGTAGCACAGCATCAGGCCCAACGGCGCCGGGTCCAGGACAAGGGAGATCTCGCCCTCCTGGGCCGGCTGTTCGTCGGCGTCCAGCAGCGCCACACGGTAGCCCGGCAGCGGACGGCCCATCGAGCCCGGCTTGAGGAGCTGGCCCGGCGGATTGCCGATCTGGCAGGTGGTTTCGGACTGGCCGAAACCGTCGCGGATGCGGATGCCCCAGGCCCGCTCGACCTGTTCGATCACTTCCGGATTCAGCGGTTCGCCGGCGCCGACCAGTTCGCGCAGCGGCGGCTTCCACGCCGCCAGGTCTTCCTTGATCATCATGCGCCACACGGTCGGCGGCGCGCACAGCGAGGTCACGCCGCAGCGGCAGATCACGTCCAGGCAGGCGCGCGCCGAGAATCGCTCGTAGTTGTAGACGAAGATGGTGGCGCCGGCATTCCAGGGTGCGAAGAAGCAGCTCCAGGCATGCTTGGCCCAGCCGGGCGAACTGATGTTCCAGTGGACGTCACCCTGCTTGAGGCCGATCCAGTACATGGTCGACAGGTGGCCCACCGGATAGCTCTGGTGGCTGTGCAGCACCAGCTTGGGCTTCGCGGTGGTGCCGGAGGTGAAGTACAGGAGCAGCGGGTCGGTGGCGCGCGTAGAGCCGTCCGGGGTGAACTGCCCGTCGGCCGTGCTGCTATCCGCAAAGTCTTGCCAGCCGTCCGGCCTGCCCGCATTGCCACCACCTACCGCGATGCGGGTATAGTCGCCAGCCAGCTCCGCGAACTTATGGGCTTCGGAGGCCTGGGCAATCACGTGGCGGATATGGCCGCGCTGCAGGCGGTCTTCGAGGTCGGCGGGCGAGACCAGCATCGTGGTCGGCACCAGCACGGCGCCCAGCTTGATCCCGGCCAGCATGATTTCCCACAGCTCGACCCGGTTGGGCAGCATCAGCAGCACGCGGTCGCCGCGGCGCACGCCCTGCTCCCTCAGCCAGTTGGCCACCTGGCCGGAGCGGAGCGCCATGTCGGCATAGCTGATCTTCTTCTCGCTGCCGTCTTCCTCGACCACCCACAGGGCCGGGGTCTGGTTATCCTTCGCCTGGACGTCGAAGTAGTCGAGGGCCCAGTTGAATTCATCGAATTCCGGGGCCGGATAGTCGCGGTAGGCGGTGTCGTAGTCGAGGCGGTGCTGTTGCAGGAAGTCGCGCGTGCGGATGAAGCGCTCGTAGGGGGATGCTGCCATGGCGGTCTCCTATTATGTTCTCCTTCGAACATTCTGCCATGCCGGGCGGCATCCCTGCCACACCTGCTTCAGGGACGGCGCAATTCCTTCACTTCGCGGATATCGACTTCGCCTACGCGCACGTCGTCCTTCGGCATCATCATGTCGATGACGCGGCAGTCGCCGCACATGCGCATGCGGTCGAGGTTGCCGGCGAAGGCCGGATGCGAGGCCAGGCGCGCCAGCATGGTCTCGACCATGCGCAGGGTGCCGAAAGGCTTGCTGCAGCGGATGCAGTGGAAGGGCTGGGTCTCGTTCAGCACCACGGTCTGCTTGCGCGACTCCGTCAGGTTCATCCGCGGCACCAGGCGGATCGCGTCCTCCGGACAGGTGGTGGCACACAGGCCGCACTGCACGCAGTTCTTTTCGACGAAGCGCAGCTGGGGCGCGTTCTGGCCATCCATCAGCGCCGAACTCGGGCAGGCGCCGACGCAGGACATGCACAGGCTGCAGGCCGAGGCATCCACCGCCAGCGTGCCGAACGGCGCGCCCGCCGGCAGCGGGATCTGGTCGACCTTGACCGGGGCGTGGCGCACCAGGTGGTCGAGGGCGTAGTCCAGCGTGTTGCGCTTGTCGGCGGCGATGTTGAAGCCGGCGCGCTGGCTTGGGCTCTGCCCACGCGGCGCGTGCTGCAGGCCGACCGCCAGCTCGTCCACGCTCCCGGCCCGCAGCAGCTGCAGGTGGGGGCCGGCGTAGCCGAGACCGTCGAGGATGGCCTGGGCGATCTCCATCTGCTGGGCCAGCGCGGCCGCGTATTGCGGCGCCTCGGCCGCCGTCGTCAGCACCGTGATGCCGGCCGCGCCATAGGCCAGGGCGCTCAGCCAGACGTCGATGCCGGTCGAGGCCGTGTGGTGCAGGCCGAGCGGCAGCAGGCGGCCGGGGACGGCATCGCCGAGCTGGGCCAGCAGGGCCGCTCCTTCGGCGCCGTGCAGCAGCACGACGGGCTCCGCGCCGCCGGCCTCCGCATAGGCCTGCAGCGCGGTCTTGATGCGGCCGCCCGTGTGGCCGGCGGACGGATAGGCGTAGGAGATCGCACCGGTCGGGCAGACCGTGGTGCAGGCGCCGCAGCCGGCGCACAGATAGGGGTTCACCTTGATCAGGTCGCCGGCGCCTTCGATCGCACCGGCCGAGCAGATCTCGACGCAGGCATTGCAGCCGACCAGCTGGTTGCGGCTGTGGGCGCACAGGCGCTCCTTGTAGCTGAAATATGTCGGTTTTTCGAATTCGCCGACCATGTCCAGCAGCTCCTCGACGGCAGCCGCGCGCGCGGCTTCGTCCAGTCCCGGCGCGTAGTAGCCGTGCGGGTGCTGGTGGGTCGCGATCTGCGGACTGGCGCCGAGGTCCAGCACCAGGTCGAACTTGCCATGCTCGGGCGCGCGGCCAGGTGCCTGCCAGGTGGCCTGGAAGGCGCCCAGCCAGCCGCTCAGGACGATGGCGCGGGCCGGGAACACGGGGTAGATGCGCAGCGGCGGTTTGTCTTCACCATCGAGCAGCAGCACCGTCACGTTCAGGCCGGCGGCCAGGCGGTCGGCCCAGGGCAAGGCCTGGGCGCTGCTGCCGATCACCAGGGTGTGGCCGGCGGAGCGGTAGCCGACCGTGTCCAGCGCCTCCGGCGGCTCGATGTTGCCGAGCGCGGCGATGGCGGCCGTGCGGGCGAGCCGATTGCGTGCCTCGATTTCCGGATCGGCGCCCTGCCCTTCGATGAAGCGGATATTCATTGTGTCTCTTGCTCAGGTGGTTGTTGTGTTTGTATTTGCGGTTCTTCTTCCGGGTCCCCGATCATCTTCAGGAAGGCGCTCCTGGCGTGATCGAGCGAGGCCAGCATCTGTTCCGACACCGGGCTGGGCTGGGTGTAGTCGTCGATGTAGACGTCCAGCCTGTCCATGGTGTTGAAGTGCGGGTCGGCGAACAGTTTCTTCAGCGCGCTGCGGCGCACGGCCTGGTCGACGCCGCGGGCGACGAAGGCCGAGAAGTCGGATCCGCTGTCCAGGGTGGCGACGTCGTCCATCGTCGGCAGCGGGCGTTCCGGGGCCTCATTCGGCTGAGGCTGCGGCTGCGGCTGCGGCTGCGGGATCGAGTGCGATGCGGGCTGCGCGGCAAGGGCCGTGGCGACGGCGGCGGGCTCGGCCGGCTGCAGCGGTGCCGGCCCGGCCGGCGCCACGCCGCCTTCCCGGGCTTCGGTCCGAAGTTCGTTCTTTCTACGCGCCCAGCGGCGCAGGAAGCCTTCGTCGGACATGGTCACCCGTGCTGCCGGCCGCGCCGCGGCTTGGGCTGGTAGTGCTCGCGCAGATAGGCGGCCACCCAGGCGTAGATATCGGCGGACATGGTGACCCCGTCGGCGTTCTCGCCCGAGTCGAACATGCGCGTGCCCTCGACATAGCTGACCGAGGCCCGCACCGGCATCGCCCGCCCGTCTTCCATGCGCCACAGCACGAAGACCTTGGACTCGGGCGCCATCACGTTTTCGTAATAGCCCTCGTTCTCGTCCGGATAGAGTTCCAGTTCGAGGCCGGAGACCAGGTAGTAGTCGCGCTCCGGCGCCTGGCTGAGCATCTGCACGTGCGGCAAGTTGCCGCGGTCGGGCACCACGCCCACCGCTTCCCAGGCTTCGTCCGCCCACACGTGGCGGACGCTGCGGCGCTGCATCAGTACCGCGATCGGCATGCTGCCCATCTTCATCGCTCGCTCACCTCATCCTCACTTCTTGCTGACATTCTTCGGCGTGTCCTTCTGTACCGTCGGCGGGGCGTCCTTCGGCTGGGCCTGGGTCGGGACCTTCTTGACGTCCTCGCTCGGCGGCGCCGTGCCCAGCTTCTCGCTCTTGATCGCCGGCTGTCCGGCTGCCTGTCCTGCGGCCGTGGTGTTGCCGGCGCCAGGCGAGCCCGCAGGCGGCGGATTTGCCGGCCCGGCGGCGGTGACGGCGCCTGCCGCCGGCGCCGCCGCCGCGATCGCCACCGCGGGATTGGTCTTCCAGCCCTGCTCGGCGGCGCGCGAGCGCCAGCGTGTGGTGACGGCATCCATCGACGCCGCCAGGCTCAGCTTGTCCTTGGCGGCCTGGGCGTCGGCCTTGGCCTTCTTCTCGGCGGCGGCCTGCTGCTGGGCCGGGGTCGGCGGCGGCAGGGTCGCCCAGGCCACGCTGGCGATCAGCAGGCCGGCAATCAGCAGGGCCGCCTTGATCGCCGGGTGGCGCCTCTTGTGCGCCCTCTTGAAATGAATGGTTCTCATCGCATCGTCCTCGTCGTTTCCGCGCTTCGCCCAACCTCCGGCTCAGCGTCCGGGGGCAGCGCTGTTGGCGCCCGGATCGCGGTGGGCGGCGGCCGGCTGCGGCGCCGGTTCCGCCGCCGGCTTCACCGGATTGTTGCCGCTGTCGCCGGACGGTTTCTCGGTCGCGCCCGTCCGTGCGGCGGTGCCGCTGGACGGCGTCGACACACCCGAGCTCGGGCCCTGGCCGGTTTCGTGCGTGCTGCCGCCGGTGCCGGCGCCCGCCGTATTACCGCCGGCGCCGCCGGCGATGCCCGGGGTACCGCCCGCATAGGTGGCGTCGGTCTTCGGTTTGTTATTCCTTGCCATCACCACGCCGCTGGACTCGCCGCCGGCCGTCACCATGCCCGGGAACCTGGTCTGGCGCATCGACTCGTCGCCGTGCTTCTTGCAGCCGGCCGCGCTCACAAGCAGCGCCAGGGCGCCCGCATGCATAAGAAAAGCTAATGCTTTCATGGCCTGACTCCCGGCGGCAGAGTGCCCGGTGCGCCGCCGGCCGGCGGATGGTCGGGCGGCGGCACGTGATTGTCGAAGGTGCCCGGCGGCACGCCCGCCTTGACCTCGTCGTACCAGATGCCGTGGTGGGCCCGCGCCCAGGCTTCGTCGACGTCGCCATGGCGCATCGCGTGGTAGGCACCCGGCGTGCCCCAGGTGCCGATATAGATGTGGCCCATGGCGGCGGCGATGTAGAAGGTGGCGCCCAGCAGGTGCAGGTAGTTCGCGATCTGCAGCACGTAGCGGGTCTGGCCGAAGGCGACGAAGTCGAGGATCAGGCCGCTGATCGACATCACCAGGCCCAGCAGGGTCACGCCGAACCAGAACCAGCTCTTCTCGCCGGCATTGAAGAAGCCGGCCGGCACGTGTTCGTGGCGCAGCATGCCGCCGGCCTTCCTGAACCACAGCCAGTCGACCCTGCGGAAAAAATTCCGGCGCAGGAAAGTGAAGAACATCAGCACCGAGCACAGGATGAACAGCGGACCGACGAAGTTGTGCAGGTACTTGAAGATATAGGCGATGAAGGCGAACACGTCATGGCCGACCAGCGGGATCAGCAGCTTCTTGCCGAACAGGATCACCAGGCCGGTGACGGCCAGGATGATGAAGCTGATCGCCGTCGCCCAGTGGATGTGGCGCTCCCAGTTGGTGAAGCGCTGGATGCGGCGCCCGGTATCCGGCGATCCCGTCTGCAGCTTGCCGACCACCTTGGCGACCAGGAAGACTGCCAGCAGGGCCAGCACCAGCACGGTGCCGGCCAGGGTGGCGAGCGGGCCGTTGCGGAACACCCGCCACTGGTTGCCGCCGCGCTGGACGATGACGTCCCCTTCCTTGTTGCCGTACTGGCCGAGGTAGTGGCGGTCGATGTGCACGCGGCCGGAATCCTTCGAGGCCAGGCCGGGATCGGGCACGCGCGAGTCCTGCTGGGCCTGCAGGATGGTCTGCTCCTCGGCATAGGCCGGCTCGGCGCGGTTGTTCGGCACGCCGGCCCAGGCCGCCGACAGGCTGAGCGCCATGAGCACACACAGGATGATCGATCGCATGGTCGGCTCCTCAGGGATTGGCCCGGTTGTATTCGTTCTGGTGCTGGTTGCGGTTGCTGATCGTGCCCCACCAGGCCAGCCTGTCGTTGTGGAAGTGGGTGGCGAACGGCAGGTTGTCCTTCTTGCCGGCGTACTGGCCCTTGATCCAGTGCGGATGCTGGTCGACTTCCAGGCAGCCGGCCAGCAGCGCCATGGGAATCAGCATGAGGATGAGACGCTTCATGTCGGCAGCCTCCCCTCGTCGTTCTGTGAGTCCTTGAGGTTCTGGTTGTCGCGCGGGCCCTGGCCGGTGGCCTTGATGTCGCCGCCGCGCTTGGGTTTGCCGTAGGCGATCTTCCAGCCCCACAGTTCCGGGCCGTAGCCGCGGGTTTCGACGCGCTGGCGGTAGATGTCCGCGATGACGCCGGCATCGCCACCGATCAGGGCCTTGGTGCCGCACATCTCGGCGCAGGCCGGCAGCTTGCCTTCGGCGATGCGGTTGCGGCCGTATTTCTTGAATTCGGCTTCCGAGGTATCCGGTTCCGGACCGCCGGCGCAGAAGGTGCACTTGTCCATCTTGCCGCGGTGATTGAACAGGCCGCTCTCCGGGAACTGCGGCGCGCCGAAGGGACAGGCGTAGTAGCAGTAACCGCAGCCGATGCACTGGTCCTTGGAGTGCAGCACGATGCCGTCCTCCGTGTGGTAGATGCAGTTGACCGGGCACACCGCCAGGCAGGGCGCATCGGTGCAGTGCATGCAGGCCACCGAGATCGAACGTTCGCCGGGAACGCCGTCGTTGATCGTCACGACGCGGCGCCGGTTCACGCCCCAGGGCGTCTCGTTCTCGTTCTTGCAGGCCGTCACGCAGCCGTTGCAGTCGATGCAGCGCTCGGTGTCGCAAATAAACTTCATTCGGGCCATAAGACCTCCTAAACTTGGGCCCCCGCCTGCGCGGGGGCGACGAGCTAACTTATGCGCGCACCAGGCGGCACAGCGATACCTTGGTTTCCTGCATCATCGTCACGGCGTCGTAGCCATAGGTCCAGCCGGTGTTGACGGCCTCCCCGCGCACTTCCGGCGCCCCGCCCTCCGGATAGTGCTTTTCGAGGTCCTCACCCATCCACCAGCCACCAAAGTGGAAGGGCATCCACACCAGGCCCTGCGGCACGCGCTCGGTCACCATCGCCATCACCTTGAGGTTGGCGCCGGTCGGGGTTTGCACCCAGATGAAGTCGCCGATCTTGACGCCGATCTGGGCCGCATCGTTCGGATTCACCTCGCAGAACATGTTCTGCTGCAGCTCGGCCAGCCAGGGGTTCGAACGCGTCTCCTCGCCGCCGCCCTCGAACTCGACCAGGCGACCGGAGGTCATGATGAGCGGATAGTCCTTCGAGAAGTCGACCTGCTGGACCGACTTGTACAGGGTCGGCAGGCGCCAGAAGGCGGCCTTGTCGTCGTAGGTCGGGTACTTCGCCACCAGATCGCGGCGCGGCGAGACGATCGGCTCGCGGTGGGTCGGGATCGGGTCCGGGAAGTTCCAGACATTGCAGCGCGCCCGCGCATTGCCCCAGGGCGCGCAGCCGTGGGAGATGACGACGCGGATGATGCCGCCCGACAGGTCGGTCTTCCAGTTCTTGCCCTCGGCAGCAAGCTGCTCTTCCGGCGTCAGGTCGGCCCACCAGCCGAGCTTCTTCAGGAAGACGTGGTCGAATTCCGGATAGCCGACGTCGAGTTCGCTATCCTTGTTGGTCGAACCGTCGGCCGCCAGCAGGGTCTCGCCGTTGTGCTCGACGCCCCAGTTGGCGCGGAACGGCAGGCCGCCTTCGGCCACGGACTTGTGCAGGTCGTACAGGATCGGCGTGCCTGGATGCTTCATCTCCGGCGTGCCCCAGCAGGGCCAGGGCAGGCCGTAATAATCGCCCTTGCAGGGCCCGTCCTCGGCCCGCAGTGTGGTCGGGTTGAAGGTGTGCTTGTTCTGCATGTGCAGCTTGAGGCGCTCCGGCGAGCAGCCCGTATAGCCGATGGTCCAGCAGGAGCGGTTGATCTCGCGGAGGATGTCCTCGATCACCGGCTCGTTCTCGACCACCTTGATGTTCTTGACCAGTTCCTCGCCGAAGCCCAGCTTGCGGGCGAACAGGTACATGATCTCGTGGTCGGTCTTGCACTCGAACAGGGGCTGGATGACGCGTTCGCGCCACTGGATCGAGCGGTTCGAGGCCGTCACCGAGCCCTGGCACTCGAACTGCGAGGCGGCCGGCAGCAGGTAGACGCCATTCTCGCGCCCGTGCATCGAGGCCGTCATGCTCGGATAGGGGTCGATCACGACCAGCATGTCGAGCTTCTGCATGGCCGCCTTCATGTCCGGCAGGCGGGTCTGGCTGTTCGGCGCGTGGCCCCAGTAGAACACGGCGCGCAGGTTGCTCGGCTGGTCGACGTACTGGTTCTGCTCGTTCACCGCGTCGAACCAGCGCGACACCGTGATGCCCGGCTTTTCCATCAGCTCCTTGGAGCCGAAACGCGACTTGATCCACTCGTAGTCGACGCCCCAGACGGCGGCGAAGTGCTTCCAGGCGCCCTCGGCGATGCCGTAATAGCCCGGCAGCGAATCGCCGTTCGGGCCGACGTCGGTGGCGCCCTGCACGTTGTCGTGGCCGCGGTAGATGTTGGCGCCGCCGCCCTGGATGCCGATATTGCCCAGCGCCAGCTGCAGGATGCACAGGGCGCGCACGTTGGCGGTGCCGACGTGGTGCTGGGTGATGCCCATGCACCAGACCACCGAGGACGGGCGGTTCTTGGCCAGCATCTCGGCCGCCATGCGCACCGAGGCCTCCGGCACGCCGGTGACGTCGGTCACCTTGTCCGGGGTCCACTTGGCGACTTCCTTGCGGACATCATCCATGCCGTTGGTGCGGGCGGCGATGTATTCCTTGTCTTCCCAGCCGTTCTCGAAGATGTGCCACAGGATGCCCCACACCAGCGGGATGTCGGTGCCCGGACGGACCCGTACGTAGTGGTGGGCGAAGCGTGCCGTGCGCGTGAAGCGCGGATCGACCACGATCATCTTGGCGCCCAGCTCCTTCGCGTGCAGGAAGTGCAGCATCGAGATCGGGTGGGCCTCGGCCGGATTCGAACCGATGAACATCACGGCCTTGCTGTAGTGCAGGTCGTTGAAGGAGTTCGTCATCGCGCCGTAGCCGAAGGTCTGGGCCACGCCCGCCACCGTGGTCGAGTGACAGATGCGCGCCTGGTGGTCGCAGTTGTTGCTGCCCCAGAAGGAGACCCATTTGCGCAGCAGGTAGGACTGCTCGTTGTTGTGCTTCGAGCTGCCGATGACCATCAGCGCGTCGGGACCGGATTTCTGGCGCAGCTCGAGCAGCTTGTCGCCGATCTCGTTGATGGCCTGGTCCCAGGAGATGCGCTCGTACTTGCCGTTGACCAGCTTCATCGGATAGCGCAGGCGGTGCTCGCCGAAGCCGTGCTCGCGCACCGAGGCGCCCTTGGCGCAGTGGGCGCCCATGTTGATGGGCGAATCGAAGGCCGCTTCCTGGCGCACCCAGACCCCGTTGCTGACCACCGCCTCCACCGAGCAGCCGACCGAGCAGTGGCTGCAGACGGTGTGCTTGATCTCGGTCTTGGTCTCGGCCGCATTGACCGGATCGGCCGCGCTGGCCGGTTCGATGACGTTCAGCGGCAGGTGACGCGCGACCGCCGCGGCGCCAGCCGTCACGCCGGCACCGACCAGGAATTTGCGGCGTTTCAGCCCGCTGTCGCGCGATGTCTTCACCAGGGTCATGGCAACTCCTTACCAGTAAGCGGCCGTCTGGTAGTAACGGCGGATGTGTTCGGTCTCGTGGTAGCCCTTGGGTTTGGCCGGCGGCTCCGGGGCCGGCACCGGTGGCGCGGCCTCGGCGGCGCCGGCGCGGACGGCCACCACGGCCAGGGCTCCCAGCGGCGCGGCCTTCAGCAGGCTGCGGCGGGCGGGGTCCTGAACTTTGTCCTTATTTATGTCCTTATCTGCCATGGCGATCCTCATGCGGCAAGGGTTGCGTCGGCCGGCTCCCACACCCTGAAGGCATGGGCTTCGACCGCCAGGAAGGCGCCGGCGAAGGCGGCGACCACCCGGTAGAAATTGGCGGGTTCCGCGCCCGCGATGGCGGCCACGCAGGCCGCGTACCAGGGCTGGATGTGGGTGACGAACAGCTGCTTCTGCTCCAGCAGCGGCTGGCGCGCGATGCTTGGCGCGCCGGTGATCAGGACCCGCATGGTTTCGCACAGGGCGCCCAGGTGGTCTTCGAACTCGCCGACGCCACGGGCGCGCGCGATGCGCAGGCGCGCCAGGTCCTGGCGCAGCCCGGCCAGCGGAAAGTCGTTCATGTGGCCCGTCAGGTAGAAGGAGCCATAGGGATTCAGGAGCGGGGTGCCGGTGCTGATGAAGAGGTCCGCGAATTCCTCGGACACCGCGCTGGCATCGACCACGCTGGCGGCCTGGGTCAGCTTCAGCCACGCGTCTTCGAGCGCGCGCCCTGCCTCGTCCTCGCCGTCGGCGGCGATCGGGTCGGCCGCCGCCAGGGCAGCCAGCAGGGCATCGTCGGGCGGTGCCAGCATCAGGCGGGCGATCAGGGCATAAAAATCGGCCCTGGCCTGGTCTTCGTCGGACACGGGCATCGAGATCGTTTGTAAAGACGTGGCTTCCTGCGGCACTGAGCGGTTCTCCCGTTAACAAATCTGCACTGAAAGTGTAGTCCCGGGGAACCCAAAGGGCGCGCACGGTTGAACTTCTTCGCCTTTTCTATTTCATGCCGGCCGCGTGCATCAGTACCCGCAACAGCCAGGCGACGGCGCCCAGCGCCGCAACACCGAGCAGCCAGAGGCCGAGCATCCAGCCCAGCCTGCGCATCCAGAGCGTATTCATCAGTGATAACCCTCCGTGTCGACCACCTTGCCTCGGAACACGTAATACGACCACCCCGTATAAGCCAGGATCAGGGGCAGCACGATCAGGGTGCCGATCAGCGCGAAGCTCTGCGTGGCCGGCGGCGCGGCCGCTTCCCAGATCGTGATCGCGGGCGGCACGATGTGCGGCCAGATGCTGATTGCCATGCCGATATAGCCGAGCAGGGTCAGCGCCAGCGCGGCGATGAAGGGCTGGCGGTGCGGATCGCGCTTGAGCGACCACAGCAGCCAGAATGCCGACCCGGCCACCAGCAGCGGCACCGGCGACAGGATCAGCAGGTTCGGGAAGCTGAACCAGCGCGCGGCCACCTGGTGCTGGGACAGCGGGGTCCAGATGCTGACCACCACCACCGCCGCCAGCAGCAGCAGGGCGAAGGGCCGCGCCAGGGCAACCATGCGGCGCTGCAGTTCGCCCTCGGTCTTCATCACCAGCCAGGTCGCCCCCAGCACCGTATAGGCGATCATCACGCCAAAGCCGGCTGCCAGCGGAAACGGCGCGAACCAGTCGAGCGGCCCGCCGGCATAGCTGCGTCCCGACACCGGAATCCCGGACAGGAAGGCGCCCAGCGCCACGCCCTGGAAAAAGGCCGCCGCCATCGAGCCGCCGGTGAAGGCCAGGTCCCAGATCGGCCGTTCGCGGTCATTGGCCTTGAAGCGGAATTCGAAGGCGACGCCGCGGAAGATCAGGCCCAGCAGCATGAAGATCAGCGGCAGGTAGAGGCCCGGCAGGATCACGGCGTAGGCCACCGGGAAGGCGGCCAGCAGCCCTTCGCCACCCAGCACCAGCCAGGTTTCGTTGCCGTCCCAGATCGGCGCCACCGAATTCATCATCGCGTCGCGGTCGCGCCTGGCCGGGACGAAGGGGTAGAGCATGCCGATGCCGAGGTCGAAGCCGTCCAGGATCACGTACATGAACACGGAGAAGAAGATGATGCCGGCCCAGACCGCGGTGATGTCGATGTCCATGTCCATGTTCACGTCATATTGTCTTGGTTGGCGGAGGCATCGGCCTCCGGCACCGACAGCGGCCGCGCCGGCGTGCGTCCCCTGCCCGGCCCGCCTTGCGGGATGCGCGTGGTATCGAAGGCCTGCGGCCCCTTGCGCACCAGCCTCAGCACATAGGCGATGCCGACCCCGAACACAAAAAAGTAGGAAACCACGAACAACGCCAGGCTCAGCGCCACCGGTCCGGCGTCGATCTTCGAGGCGCCGTCCGCGGTGCGCAGCACGCCATAGACGATCCAGGGCTGGCGCCCGACCTCGGTGGTGATCCAGCCGGCCAGCACCGCCACCAGACCCGCCGGTCCCATCCACATGGCCATGCGCAGGAAGCCGCGGCTGTCGAACAGGCGCTTCCTGAAGCGTAGCCACACGCCCCAGGCGCCCAGCGCGATCATCAGCAGGCCCAGGCCCACCATCACGCGAAAACTCCAGAACAGGATCAGGGAATTCGGCCGCTGGTCGCGCGGAAATTCCTTCAAACCCTTGATCTGGCCGCCCCAGGTATGGGTCAGGATCCAGCTGCCCACGCGCGGGATGCCGATGGCGAATCTTGTCTCCTCGTCCTTCATGCTGGGAATGCCGAACAGCAGCAGGGGCAAGGGTTTGTCGCCTTCGTTTTCCCAATGCCCCTCGAGGGCGGCGATCTTGGCCGGCTGGTGCTTCAGGGTGTTCAGGCCATGCATGTCGCCGACCACGGCCTGGATCGGCGCCACGATCAGCACCATCCACATCGCCATCGACAGCATGGTGCGCACCGCCTCGCTCCCCCGTCCCTTGAGCAGATGCCAGGCCGCCGAGCTGCCGACGAACAGCGCGGTCGAGAGGAAGGCCGCGATCGACATGTGCACCAGCCGGTACGGGAAAGAGGGATTGAAGACGATCTTGAACCAGTCGACCGGCACCATGCGGCCGTTGACGATGTCGTAGCCCTGCGGCGTCTGCATCCAGCTGTTCGAACCGAGGATCCAGGTGGCGGAGATGAGTGTACCGAGCGCGACCATGCAGGTGGCGAGGAAGTGCAGCCCGGGACCGACCTTGGACCAGCCGAACAGCATCACGCCGAGGAAGCCGGCCTCCAGGAAGAAGGCGGTGAGCACCTCGTAGGCCAGCAGCGGCCCGGTGATGGCGCCGGCGTATTCGGAAAAATAGCTCCAGTTGGTACCGAACTGGTAAGCCATCACGATGCCGGAGACCACGCCCATGCCGAAGTTGACGGCGAAGATCTTCAGCCAGAAGTGATAGAGATCGACGAAGACCTGGCGCCTGGTCTTCAACCAGCACAGCTCGAGCACGGCCAGGTAGCTGGCCAGGCCGATGGTGATGGCCGGAAACAGGATGTGGAACGACATCGTGAACGCGAACTGCAGGCGCGCCAGGTCCAATGCCGCCAAGCCGAACATGAGTCCCCTCCGCTATTGTCGTGTACGGAATCTAGCACGTGCTGAGCCGCGCACGATTGGCGCAGTAGCGATGCCTGGCCGCGTTCAAAATGCCACGGAGTATGATCAGGCGTCGAGGAAGCCCCGGCTTTGCGAACGCAAGCTCGGCATGGGGCCGTATAATCCTGGGTATTGACATCCATTCGCATCCTTTATCCGATGATCCAGGCCATCTCTTTCCAGAGCGACGACAAGCCGCTGAACGTTCCCGCGCTCAAGGCCAGCTGCTCGGCCTGCAGCATGCACCAGCTGTGCCTGCCGATGGGCCTGGAAGACGCGGACATCGACCGCCTCGACAAGATCATCGGCCGCCGCCGCCGTCTCGAGCGCGACGAAGCCCTGTACAAGATGGGCGAGCCCTTCCGCAACCTCTACGCGGTGCGCTTCGGCCACTTCAAGACCTACCAGGTGAATGCGGCCGGCGAGGCGCAGATCACCGGTTTCCAGATGGCCGGCGAACTGCTGGGCATGGATGCGATCAGCGCCGACCGCCACCACTGCGACGCCGTCGCGCTGGAAGACAGCGAAGTCTGCGAGATCCCCTTCACCAACCTGGAAGACCTGTTCGGCCAGGTGCCTGCCCTGCTGCGCCACTTCCACCGCATCATGAGTCAGGAAATCACGCGCGAGCAGAACGTCATGCTCCTGCTCGGCAATATGCGCGCCGAGCAGCGCTTCGCCGTCTTCCTGGTGAACCTGTCGGCCCGCTACGCCGCGCGCGGCTATGCGGCCAACAGCTTCCAGCTGCGCATGTCGCGCGAGGACATCGGCAACTACCTGGGGCTGACCATCGAGAGCATCAGCCGCCTCCTGTCGCGCTTCAAGAAGCTTGGCCTGCTGCAGGTCGACAAGCGCGAAGTGACCCTGCTCGAACCGGCGCGGCTGAAGGCGATGGCGGCCGGGACCGAGCAGTGCAGTCCGATGGCATGATCAGCCAGCCTGTTGGATTGCTTCCGGCTTTTGATCGGCCGGTGCGGCTTCCGGCGCGACGACGTTGCCGTCGACGACTTGCACGACCATTTGTTCGCCTTGCGGGCCCAGGGCCAGGCAGTTGTATTTCAGGCACTCCCCTCGACAATAAGATCCAGTGGGTACATGCTGGTCGTCCGACGTAGGCCAAGCACAAAACGGAGGTCGACATGACGACAAGTAACTTAGTTGAAGAACTCTCGGGCGCTCCATCCCGCCATGGGCTTCTTGAGGACATTGGCAGCTTGCGCGAAGGCCGAACCCGGCTCGATCTCGATGGGTTTCGATTCGATCCAATACGCAAGCTTCCACTCTATGTCTTCAATCTCGTCGACGACGACGGGGCTCTTGTCGGCCAGTATCACTTTGCACCGGGCGCGCCGGAAGCGGTGGGAGAGATCGGCAACGCCGGGGGATACGTGGATGAAGCGTACCGGAACAGAGGTCACAGCAAAGAAGCCGTCAAGGCCTTGGGCGAGCTGGCGTCGCGACACGGAATGGACTCGTTCATCATCACCTGCCCGGAGGACAACGAGGCTGCACGAAAAGCCCTGGACCAGGTCGGCGTGGAAATGGCGAATCGTGGCGACAAACTCTGTTTTTACGAAATTCCGGCATCGAAATCGAACTGAAGCAACCACGACGAGGAGACAGAGATGATCAAGGTGAGCGTGATGTATCCCAACGGCCCGGACGCCCGTTTCGACGACGACTACTACCGGGAGCGGCACATGCCCATGGTGAAGGAACTGATGGGCGATGCTTTAATGTACTACACGATCGACAGGGGAATGGCCGGCGGTGCGCCGGCGTCGAACGCGCCCTACATCGCCATGGGTCACCTGTTCTGCGACTCGGTCGATGCCTTCCAGGCCGGCTTCGGCCCGCATACGAAGGAAATCATGGGCGACATTCCGAATTACACCAACCAGACGCCGGTCGTCCAGATCAGTCAGGTGGTGGTCGGCCAAGCCTGAGCCGGGCGGCCGCCTCATCCTTCCCAGCGCGAGCCGGGAAGGATGCCGCACATGTTCCCGCGCTGGAATCCGGGTTCCTTGAAGGCGAGGAAATCGTCATTGAAGCTAGCGAAGGTGGTGTCCAGGCGCCGCTTCAGCACCCGGTGGCCGAAATCCTGCCCGCGCGGGTGGGCGGCGACCACGGCGGCGCGCTGTTCCGCCGTGAACTGGTCGAAGTTGCGGCCCGCCATGTCCATGGCGGCGCCGGCCTGCGAAGGCAGAACTACCTGAGCAACGTGGATGCGGACCGTGTGGCCGCCGCCTGGCGGAACTGGTGCGGCGCCTTGGGTGATATTCGATCGCTCACCACGACGGTTGGCAAACCGGTGCCGAAATGACCCACCCGAGGGTAAACCATATTCGTGCAGATCGGCGCCAGGATCTACCAGCGTCGTCGATGCAGTACACGTAATCCCGGGCGGTGCCGAGCCAGGCTGCATAAGCCGGATTCGCTTCACTGCCGGGCGCGCCACCTCAAGCGCGAATGGATATACTCAGCATATCCGCCCACTATTGGGAATCGCGTGATGAACCGACGCCGCGACTACAAGACCGCCCTATTGATCGACGCAGCGATCTACTCGAGCTCTGCTGAAGTACGCGCGCACGCCGCCGGCGAACTTTCAGAGCGGCCCCTCCCGCCTGATTTCGAGATGCGCATCTTTTTGGAGCCGAATAGGCGTCGCCACAACCCACCTTCGCAGCCGCCGGAATTTCCGGAGTAATCGCGTCCAGGTGGACTGTCCGGGACCGCATGCAAATACGATTGCCATGATGCGACTGCCCACGTCCGCTCATGGGACCCGAAGGGACATCGGCATATCGCCGATCGCAGCCGCTTCAGGTATTCTCACGCACGTAACTATTGATTTCCTTGCCGTTCAGTTCAGTTTTCATTTCGTACCTCATTCCCAGGCGCTCGGCGACACGACGCGATGATTCATTGCCGGAAGCGATCAGTGCCCGAACCTTCGGCTCACCCCGGACCTCGAACGCATACTTCAGGACTGCCGCCGCCGCTTCGTTCGCAATTCCCTTTCCCCAGAATGCCCGATAGGTATTCCATCCCATCTCCATCACGGTTGATTCGTGGCGGAAGAAAGCGCCCACGCTGCCAACCAGCTGACCTGTCTGCCGGTCCTCTATAGACCACCAGCCAGCCCGGTTCAGGAGCCAGAATCCAGCATGCGAGTTGAAGATGCGCCAGGCGGTCTGACGGTCTGCCGAGCCTAAATGCGCTGAGCTTTCGGCATTCGACAAATGATCCGCAAATAATTCGAAGTCTTCAACACGATATTCCCGAAGCGTAAGCCGATCTGTGTGAAGGCGAGGCACGGAAATCGTAAGGGCGTCATTCATGAGAAGTGCATCCTTAAATGTTTACATGGTGTTCAGCCACCGCGTACGGCATCCTTGCTCAGCGACAGGCACGAGGTTTTGTTCGGCGCTCCTAAGCAAACTGAAACTCCCCGGCATAGCCATGAAAAAACTTCCACGTCGGGTCTTCATGCACCTTGCCGGCGAACTCTTCGTCGGGAAAACGATCCTTGACTCCCTGAACAAAAGCTTTCGCATCGAATGAAGGCGCAAGATAGATATAGTAAGTCCGCTTGCCTGCAAAGGTTTCTATAACGGCAATCAGCCCTCGCGTTTCATCATCGAAGGGCGTCGTCACGCAGCTGCCCAGCGTTATGAGCGAGTCGTTGTAATCCCCTTCCGGAAGACCGTTTTCCCTCACATGCTTCAGCTTGTGCGTCAGTACCAGCAATCGCGGAAACGTCGGCCGAAGTCGCGCGAACTCCGCGACCTTGACGTCCGGCCGGCGCATATAGAGCGGAAAGCCCTCGTACATGGTATTGCCGTTGAGCCAGCTTCGCTTCGATGTCGTCATGGCTTGTTTGCCTTCATCTTTCCGATAACAGCGTGGAGTCGAACCACACATCCTCGTATCCGTCTTCAGGCAGCTTTCTGCTGCGCCACCCAGCGCTGCACGATCTCCCCCAGCACATCCAGCGGCACCGAACCATTCTTCAGCACCACGTCATGGAAGGCCGGCAGCGAGAACTTGTCGCCCAGCTCGCGCCTGGCCTGGTCGCGCAGTTCGAGGATGCGCAGCATGCCGATCATGTAGGCGCAGGCCTGGCCCGGGCGGGCGATGTAGCGCTCCACTTCCTGGGCGCCGATGCCGTAGTCGATCGCCTGCTGGCGGGTCCAGCCCTTGGTGTGCAGGCCGGTGTCGACCACCAGGCGGCGGGCGCGGAACAGTTCGGAGCCGAGGGCGCCGAGCAGGCCCGGGACGTCCCCCTCGTACCAGCCCTGCTCCACCGCCAGGCGCTCGGCGTACAGGCCCCAGCCTTCGCTGTGGGCGCTGCCGCCGCCGAAGATGCGCTGGGCGCGGAATTTCGGCAGGCCGGTCTGCTCCTGCTGGATCGCCAGCTGGAAGTGGTGGCCCGGCACCGCCTCGTGGTATGACAGGCTGCGCATGCGGATCATGTCGAAAGTGGGGCCGCGCATCGGCACCCAGAAGATGCCGGGACGGCTGCCGTCCGGCGCCGGCAGCGAGTAGTGGGCCGACGCCGAGGGCTCGGTCAGCGGCGGCTCGCGGCGCACTTCGACCGGGGCGCGCGGCTTCAGCTTGAACAGGGTGTTGCTGCGCTGTTCGGCGTCCGCCACCATTGCCGCGTACTTCTGCAGGATCTCGGGACGCGGATCCCCTTCTCCCTTCGGCTGGAAGCTGGCATCCAGCTGCTTCATGCGCTGCTCGATCGTGCCGTCGGTATAGCCGAGCGAACGCAGGTGGCGGTCCATCTCGGCTTCGATGCGGGCGACTTCGCGCAGGCCGATCTCGTGGATCTGTTCCGCCGTCAGGTTGGTGCTCGTGTAGGTTTTCAGGGCTTGCTGGTAGGCCGCGAGCCCGCCCGGCAGGCGCGAGATGCCGGCGGTGTCGTTGGTCCGTGGATGGATCTCGGCCAAAAAGGCCTGGATGCGCTGGTAGGCCGGGCGGATCTTCGCGTCGACGATGCGCGCGGCATCCGCGACCGCCTTGCTGCGCGCCGCTCCCGGCACGTCCGGCAGCTTGGCCAGGCGCTGGTCGAGCGTTGTCACCAGCACGTTCTGGCCGGCTTCCGGCTTGAGGAAGAGGTCGACCTGGTACTGGCCGCGCTCGAGGATGAAGCGCGGCGGCAGCATGCCTTTCGCGGCGGCCTCCCTGGCGCGTACCAGTGCTTCGTCGAGGCGCGGACCCACCTGCTCCAGGCGCGCCATATAGCTGGCCAGGTCGGATGCGCGGCGCAGCGGATGCGTGGTGGTCATGAAGTTGACCAGGCCGACCTGGGCGCCGAACTGGCTGAACACGAAGTTGTAGTCTTCGTAGGGCTCGCTGTCGACGGTGTTGGCCAGGCTCCAGCGCATTACCGCGGCCGAGGTGCGCTGTTCTTCGCTCAGCGGGCCGGCCAGGAATTTGTCCAGGCGCGCCACGCCGGTCCTGGCCAGTGCGATCCGCTTCTGGCGCTGGGCGCGGGTCAGCGGGGTCAGCTGGCGGTCGAGGGCGTCCTGTTCGGCGCCCGTGAAATACTGGGTCGAGGTCGCCTCTTGCGGATTGGCGCGCACCCAGTCTTCGGCAAAGCGGTCGGCCCAGGCGTCGAAGGCCTTGTTCGGCTTGACGGCGGGCGCCGTGGCGGCGGCCTTGGCCGTCTTGCCGGCGGCAATGGCCTGAGGCATGACGGCGGCCAGGGCCAGCGGGAGGAACAGCGAAGCGATGGTCGTGCGCAGGATGCGCTGTCGGGTCTGGGTCATGTCTCTCTTCCGTGTTTTTATTGACTATCGGAAATTTAACATGAAGCCTCCACGCTTGGAAACGTCAATACGAAGCGGGTGCCCTCGGGGCCGCTCTCCGCCCGCACGCTGCCGCCATGCAGCTGCATGATGGAACGAACGATGGCGAGGCCGAGGCCGCCCGATTCGCCGGGGCCGTGCCGCGCCGGATCGCAGCGGTAGAAGCGCTCGAACAGGTGCGGCAGGTGTTCGGCCGCGATCGGCGCGCCGCGGTTGTGGACCGCGAGTTCGGTGCCGTTCGCCGCGGCCCCGGCGGCGAGCGTGATCGCGGTGCCGGCCTCGCCATAGCGGAGGGCATTGGCCAGCAGGTTGGCCAGGGCGCGGCGCAGCAGCTCGCGGTCGGCCGGGAGGCTGCCCTGCATGCGGTTCAGCAGCGCCATGCCGCGTTCCTCGGCCATGCCTTCGAAGTAGTCGCACAGCTGGGCGGCCAGTTCGTGCAGGTCGACGGCTTCGCGCGCGATCGCGGACGAGGCTTCGGTGCGGGCCAGGAACAGCATGCTGTCGATCATGCGCGCCAGGCGCTCGTACTCCTCCTGGTTCGACACCAGCACGTCCTGGTAATCCGCGGCCGAGCGGGCCCGGCTCAGGGCTTGCTGGGTCTGCCCCATCAGGTTGTTCAGGGGCGTGCGCATCTCGTGGGCCAGGTCTTCGGAAAAGCGCGCCAGCTGGGCGAAGCCGGCTTCCAGGCGCTCCAGCATCTGGTTCAGCGCCGCGCGCAGCGCCTGCAACTCGCTCAATTCGCTGGCGTCGACCAGGCGCAGCGACAGGTGCTGGACGTCGATCGCGGCGGCGCGTGCGGCCAGCTCGCGCACCGGCCGCAAGCCGCGCGTGGCGACCGCCAGTCCGAGCAGGTAGGCCAGGCCGGAACCGGCGGCCAGCGCCAGCCACAGCTTGAGGCGGTAGGCGCCCAGCATCTGCTCGCGCTCGGCCAGCAGCTTGCCGGCGATGAGGGTCAGGCTGCCGTCCGGGCCCGGCACCCGCATCCAGGCCAGGCGCACCGGCTGCCTGCCCTCGATGGTGCGCAGCACGAGCTTGCCGTCGCCGGGCGCCAAGGTGGAGAGCGACGAGGGCAAGGCCACGCCGGCCGGGTCGACCGCGATGCGTACCTGGCCGGCGGCATCGACGATCCACAGCGCGCTGTCGCGGTTGCCGAGCATATTGTCGTACAGGCGCGGACGGCGCCGCAGGACCTCGAGGTCGGCGCTGTCTTCGATCAGGGAACGCGTCCGCTCGATGCGTCCGGCCAGGGCCTGGTCGTCGCGCCAGGCGATCTCGCGTTCCAGCGCGCCGTACAGGAAGATGCAGATGGCGCCCAGCAGCAGCGCGCTGCCGAGCGCGAACAGCAGGGCCAGGCGCTGGCTGAGCGCGCGCGGCCAGCCGCTCAAGCGCGCGCCTCCAGCACGTAGCCGACCCCGCGCACGGCGTGGATCAGTTTCAGGGAATGGCCGTCGTCGATCTTGGCGCGCAGGCGGCGGATGGCGACGTCGACGACGTTGGTGTCGCTGTCGAAGTTCATGCGCCAGACCTGGGACGCAATATAGGTGCGCGACAGCACCTCGCCTTCGCGGCTGAGCAGCAGGTGCAGCAGCGCGAATTCCTTGTTGGTCAGCTCGACGCGCTCGCCGGCGCGGATGGCCTGGCGGCGCAGCAGGTCGAGTTCGAGGTCGGCGGCCTGCAGGCGTTCGGCGTCGCGCGCGGTGCGCCGCAGCAGCGTGCGCACGCGCGCCAGGAACTCGGCATACGAAAAAGGTTTTACGAGGTAGTCGTCGGCGCCCAGTTCGAGTCCCTTGACCCGGTCTTCGACGGCATCGCGCGCGGTCAGGAACATCACCGGCACATCGGATTCGCGGCGCAGCAGCCGCAGCAGCTCCCAGCCGTCGACGCCGGGCAGCATCACGTCCAGCACCACCAGGTCATAGCGCTCGCTTTCGATCAGCCTGCGCCCCTCGGACCCGGTGGCCGCCACCTGCACCAGGTAGCCGGACTCCTGCAGGCCCTTGCGCAGGTAGTCCGCGGTCTTCGCTTCGTCTTCCACAATCAGGATCGTCATGCCGCATAGCTTACCGCGCGCGCGCCGCCGCTGGCTTACAAATTTGTAATCGAAGCGTCATCCATGCCTGCGACGCTGCTGGCTACCATGGATGCCATCGATATGGACGAGGAGGATGACGATGAAGAAAATGGCTTGCCTGCTGGCCGCCGGCGCCCTGATGAACGCTGCCCATGCGGCCGCGCCGAACCCGCTGAGCGTGCACGTGCTGAACCTGCAGGATGGACGGCCGGCGCCCGGTGTGGAGGTCATGCTCGAAAAGCAGGAGGACGGACGCTGGACCCCGCTGAATACCGCCGCGACCGACCAACAGGGCCGGATCGGCGCCCTCTTCCCGGACGGCCGCGCATGGAGCGCGGGCACCTACAAGGTCACCTTCAAGACCGGCAAGTGGTTCGCCGCGCGCCAGGCCGAGACCTTCTTCCCGGAGGTGCCGGTGATCTTCAGGGCGGACGGCAAGCTGCCGCACTACCACATCCCGCTGCTGCTCAGCCCCTACGGCTTCTCGACCTACCGCGGCAACTAGCGATCACGAGCGGTCGGCCTCGATCGCCAGTTCCTGCTGGCGCGGCCAGGACCAGCTCTTCGCCAGCCGCCAGTCGCGCCGGCTGCCTTCGACGACCACCTGCCAGTGGGTCTGTTCCAGCACCGGCAGCGGCACCGAGAAGGCGCCGTCGGCATCCGGCTTCACCAGCAGGCTCAGGTCGCGCTCCGGCAGGGTCGGATGCGCGAGCCGGATGGTAAACGGCGCCGCCAGCGGCCGGCCGAGGCTTTCGATCCGGCCGGTCAGGCGCCCGCCCCCGTAGCGCATGTCCAGCACGATGCGCATCGCGCTGGCCACGCGGTCGCGGCGCAGGTCCTGGTTGATGGCCTTGCCCTGCTTGTAGTAGTCGTCGACCACCATGGCGTCCGGGTGGCCGAGCGCCAGCCAGGTGGCGAAGGAGCCGGCCACCACCACCGTGGCGGGGCCCAGCATCAGGAACCAGGGCCAGCGGTGCGTGTACCAGGGCGTCGCCTGGGCGGTATCGGGCGAGACGTGCATGTCGCTTCCTCTCATTTCGGAACGATGAAAACCGCCTTCTCGCTCACCTGCAGCGAGGGGTCGTCGAGGGCGCTGACCGTGAAGCGGATCGGGTGCGAGCCGCCGGCCGCCCTGCCCGGCTGGACGCGGACCCGCACCGGCACCGCCCGCGTCGAGGCGCCGGCCAGTTCGACCAGGTCCTCGTCGGCGATGCCGGCGGTGGCGATGCCGTCCACGTGGATGCGGTACAGGTGCTCGCGCTCGGCCGTATTCATGATCTGCAGGCGGTAGACGTTCTCGATCATGCCGTCCTCGACTTCGCGCCCCATCGCGCCGCGGTCGCGGATCACGTCCAGCTTGAGCGGGGTGCGCAGGGCCAGCGCGCCGGCGAAGGCGGCGGCGATGGCGAAGAACACCAGGCCGTAGCCGACCACGCGCGGACGCAGCAGGCGGCGCCTGACCTGGGCCGCGGACCAGCCGCCGGCCAGCGCATTCTCGGTCGCGTAGCGGATCAGGCCGTGCGGTTTGCCCACCTTGTCCATCACGCTGTCGCAGGCGTCGATGCAGGCCGCGCAGCCGATGCATTCGTACTGCAGGCCCTTGCGGATGTCGATGCCGGTCGGGCAGACCTGCACGCACATGCTGCAGTCGATGCAATCGCCCTTCTGCTCGGTCCTGGAGACGCCGCGCGGTTCGCCGCGTGCCGTGTCGTAGCTGACGATCAGGGTGTCGCGGTCGAACATCGCGCTCTGGAAGCGCGCATAGGGGCACATGTACTTGCAGACCTGCTCGCGCATCCAGCCGGCGTTGCCGTAGGTGGCGAAGGCGTAGAACAGCACCCAGAAGGCTTCCCAGGGGCCGAGCGAGAAGCCCAGCGCTTCATGCCCGAGCTGGCGCACGGGCGTGAAGTAGCCGACGAAGCTGAAACCGGTCCACAGCGCGACGACGCCCCAGGCCAGGTGCTTGGCGCCGCGCTTGCCCAGCTTTTCCGCCGTCCACGGCTGGCGGTCGAGGCGGATGCGCGCGCTGCGGTTGCCCTCGATGCGGCGCTCGATCCACAGGAAGATCTCGGTGTACACCGTCTGCGGGCAGGCATAGCCGCACCATACGCGGCCGGCGACGGTCGTCACCAGGAACAGGCCGTAGGCGGAGAATATCAGCAGGCCGGCCAGGTAGATGAAGTCCTGGGGCCACAGCACCAGCCCGAACAGGTGGAACTTGCGGGCGCCAAGGTCGAACAGCACGGCCTGGCGTCCGTTCCATTGCACCCAGGGCAGGCCGTAGAACAGGATCTGCGTGAGCCACACGCAGGCCCAGCGCAAGGTGGCATAGCGGCCCTTCACCTCGCGCGGATGGATCTCCTCGCGCGCGGCGTACATCTTGATGACCGCTTCCTTCACCACGGGCTCCGGCGCATTCATTTTGCCGCCTCCGGCGCGTTCGGATCGTTCGACAGGCTCCATACATAGGCCGCCAGCACGTGCGCCTTGCCCTCGCCGAGGAATTCGCCCCAGGCCGGCATGGTGTTGTTGCGGCCCTTGCGGATGGTCTCCATGATGGTTTCCGCGCTGCCGCCGTAGAGCCAGACCTTGTCCGTCAGGTTCGGTGCGCCCAGGGCCGGGTTGCCATGGGCGTCGGCGCCATGGCAGGCGGCGCAGGCGCCGAACTTCGGCTTGCCGAAGGCGACCTTGACCGGATCCGCGGTCAGGCCGGACAGGCTGCGCACGTAGTGGGCCACGTTCTCGACATCGCTGTCGGCACCGAGGGCCGCGCCCATCGGCGGCATCTGGCCGTTACGGCCCTTCATGATGGTTTCCTTGATGACGGAGGGTTCGCCGCCGTACAGCCAGTCCTTGTCGGTCAGGTTCGGATAACCCTTGTTGCCGCGCGCGTCGGAGCCGTGGCATTGGGCGCAGTAGTTCAGGAACAGGCGCTCGCCGATCGCATGGGCCTGCGGGTCGCGCGCCACCATCTTGATGTCCTGCTTCAGGTATTTGTCGAACAGCGGGCCGTAGTCGGCATTCGCCTGCTTCACCTCGAGCTGGTAGGCGCCGCTGGATTTCCAGCCCAGCTTGCCCGCGTACGTGCCCAGGCCCGGATACAGCACCAGGTAGACGACCGCGAACACGATGGTCAGGTAGAACAGTCCCATCCACCAGCGCGGCATCGGGGTGTTCAGCTCCGTCAGGTCTTCGTCCCAGACGTGGCCGGTGGTCTTGTCAAGCTGGCCGTCCTCGCCGATCCTGACCTTGTGCTTTGACTGGGACCACAGCAGGATCGCGCAGCCGGCGATGCCGAGCACCGTGATCAGCACGATGTACCAGTTCCAGAAGCCGCTGGTGAAGTCAGACATAGTCTTCTCCGATGTCGTCGTTATCGTCGGCGAAAGGCAGCGCGGCYGCCTGGGCGAAATCGTGTTCCTTGCGCAGCACGTAGGTCCAGGCCAGGATGCCGGCGAAGGTGGCGAAGCTGATCACCGTCATGATGCGGCTCGCGTCGTCGAAAATATGTTGAAGTGCCATGTCGGTTCCTCGCTCAGTTCCTTGTCTTGATTTGCGTGCCCAGGCCCTGCAGGTAGGCGATCAGTGCGTCCTGTTCGCTCTTGCCTTCCAGTTCGGCCGGCGCGTCCTGCACGTCCTTTTCCGAGTACGGCACGTTCAGGCGCTGCATCGCGCGCATCTTCGGCACGATGGATTGCGGGTCGAGCTTGTTGCTGGCCAGCCAGGGATAACCCGGCATATTCGATTCCGGGACCACGTCGCGCGGGTTGTCCAGGTGGGTACGGTGCCACTCGTCCGAGTAGCGGCCGCCCACGCGCGCCAGGTCCGGGCCGGTGCGCTTGCTGCCCCACTGGAACGGGTGGTCATAGACGAATTCGCCGGCCACGGAATAGTGGCCATAGCGCTCGGTCTCGGCGCGGAAGGGACGGATCATCTGCGAGTGGCAGTTGTAGCAGCCTTCGCGGATGTAGATATCGCGGCCGGCCAGGCGCAGCGCGGAATACGGTTTCAGGCCGGCGACCGGCTCGGTGGTCGACTTCTGGAAGAACAGCGGCACGATCTCGACCAGGCCGCCGAACGAGATCACGACCAGCACCAGGCCGATCAGCAGCCAGGGGTTCTTCTCGATCCACTCGTGGGTGAATTTCATGATGGTTCCTTGCTTTGTTTATGCGTGTTCGGGGGCGTCGTTCGAGGCCGGTGCCGGCTGGTGCGGCCGCAGGTCCGGGATGCGCGCATCGACGGACCGGGTGCCGCGCATCGTCAGCCAGGTGTTGTAAGCCATCAGGAACATGCCGCTCAGGTACATCAGGCCGCCGCCGAAGCGGATCACGTAATAGGGATAGGTCGCCTTGACGCCCTCGACGAAGGTATAGGTCAGGGTGCCGTCCGGGTTCACCGCGCGCCACATGAGGCCCTGCATCACGCCGGCGATCCACATCGCGGCGATGTACAGCACGATGCCGATGGTGCCGAGCCAGAAGTGGGCCTCGATCAGGGCCACGCTTTCCATCTGCTTCTTGCCGGCCAGGCGCGGGATCAGGTAATACAGCGATCCCATGGTGATGAAGCCGACCCAGCCCAGCGCGCCGCCGTGGACGTGGGCAATGCCCCAGTCGGTGTAGTGGGACAACGAGTTGATGGTCTTGATCGACATCATCGGGCCCTCGAAGGTGGCCATGCCGTAGAAGGACAGCGAGACGATCATGAACTTCAGGATCGGATCCGAGCGCAGCTTGTGCCATGCGCCCGACAGGGTCATCATCCCGTTGATCATGCCGCCCCAGGACGGCGCCAGCAGGATCAGCGAGAACACCATGCCCAGCGACTGGGTCCAGTCGGGCAGCGCGGTGTAGTGCAGGTGGTGGGGGCCGGCCCACATATAGGTGAAGATCAGGGCCCAGAAGTGCACGATCGACAGGCGGTAGGAATACACCGGGCGCTCGGCCTGCTTGGGGATGAAGTAGTAGACCATGCCGAGGTAGCCGGCGGTCAGGATGAAGCCGACCGCGTTATGGCCGTACCACCACTGGATCATCGCGTCCTGCACGCCGGCGTACATCGAATAGGACTTCCACAGCGACGCCGGCATCGACATGCCGTTCACGATGTGCAGCACCGCCACGGCGATGATGTAGCCGCCGAAGAACCAGTTGGCGACGTAGATGTGCTGCACGCGGCGCTTGACGATGGTGCCGAAGAAGACCACCGCATAGGCCACCCAGACGATGGCGATCAGGATCGCGATCGGCCATTCCAGCTCGGCGTATTCCTTGCCGCGCGTGAAGCCCATCGGCAGCGTGATCGCGGCCGACACCAGCACCGCCTGCCAGCCCCAGAAGGTGAAGGCGGCCAGCCTGTCCGAGAACAGCCGCACCTGGCAGGTCCGCTGCACCACGTAGTAGGAGGTGGCGAACAGGCCGCAGATGCCGAAGGCGAAAATGACCGCATTCGTGTGCAGCGGACGCAGGCGGCCGTAGGTCAGCCATGGGATGTCGAAGTTCAGCGCCGGCCAGGCCAGCTGGGCCGCGATCCAGACGCCGGCGAGCATGCCGATCACGCCCCAGACCACGGTGGCGATGGCAAACTGGCGCACGATCTTATAGTTGTAGTTTAGACTGGTGCTCAAGATGCACTCCCTAGAAAATATAAAGGACGACATCAGGAGCGTAAGTTTCTGAACGTGGAAAATCCTTGATGTGAATCAAAATGTCCGGAACGGGCTGTGGCAGGAGACAAAAACCCACACTTGAGGACTTCGCATGCCGCCCATCGCATCAGAACTGCACGAAGAAATCGGCAAGCGTCTGCGCCGGAGCCGCGAAGACATGCTGGCCACCATCCGTGCCCGCACCGGCGGCGGCACCGACGACCGCCCGGCGATCTCGCCGATGGCCCGCATGGGCTCGAACGACGACGCCCCGGCCGGCGAAATGCTGAGCCACAACGAAGAACACCTGGCCGAGCACGAAACCGATCTGCTGGCGACGCCTACGGTGCAGACCCGTATCGAATGCCATGAGCGGATCGAGAAGGAACAGCGGACCGGGCGCGGGCCGACGATGTAACGACCTGCAACGCGGAGCCCCGCCGCCTTGTCCCAGGCACCATTGACGTGTAAACGTCGCCCCCGCGCAGGCGGGGTCCAAGTTCTGCGAGCGTCGTGCCAGCTCAAGCAAACTTGGGTCCCCGCCTTCGCGGGGACGACGGTGGTAGCGGGAACGACGCTTAATCATCATCATTCAGTATCCGCAAAGCCGGCCCATCCAGATCCTCGAACTGCCCGCCCTCGGCCGCCCCGAAGAAAATCCACACCGCAAACGCCACCAGGATCAGGCTCAGCGGAATCAGCAGATACAGGGCTTCCATCAGCCCGCCCTCCTCAGCCGCAAGGCATTCAGCACCACCAGGGCCGAACTGCCGGCCATGCCCAGGCCGGACAGCCAGGGATTCAGCAGGCCGCTGGCAGCGGCCGGTATCGCCACGAGGTTGTAGAGCATCGCCCAGCCCAGGTTCTGGCGGATGATGCGCACGCAGGCGCCGGCGGTGCGCACCGCTTCGCCCAGCGGTTCGAGGCCGGCGTCGCCGGTATCCAGCAGCACGCAGTCGGCATGCAGCTGGGCCAGCTGGGCGCCCTGGCCCATCGCGAACGAGACGTCGGCGCCGCTCAGCACGGCGGCGTCATTGATGCCGTCGCCGACCATCGCCACCACCGCACCCTCGGCCTGCAGGGCGCGCACCGCGTCCAGCTTGTCCTGCGGCAGCTGGCGGCCGCGCGCCTCGCGGATGCCGAGCTGGGCGGCCACTGCCTGCACCGCTTCCTCGTCGTCGCCGGACAGCAGCAGCACCGTCTTGCCGCGCGCCTGCAGCTGGCGCACCAGGGCCGGCACTTCGGGGCGCAGGGCGTCGACCAGGTCGAAGCGGGCCAGCCAGCGGTCGCTGCTGCCCAGCCAGACCGCGCTGGCGCCGGCCGGCGCGCCCAGGGGCGCCACGCCGCCGGCCAGGGCGGCCACGAAATCGGCGCTGCCCAGGCGGTAGCGCAGGCCGGCCACCTGGCCTTCGATGCCCTGCCCGACCACATTCTCGATACTGTCCGCCTCCAGCGCGGCGGCGTCCAGCGCGGCCCGCGCTTCGCACAGGGCCTGGGCCAGCGGATGCGCGTTGCCCGCTTCGAGCGCCGCTGCGATGCGCAGGCAGTCGGCGCTTTCGGCCATGCCCAGGGTCACGGTGTCGCGCAGCACGGGACGGCCGCGGGTCACGGTGCCGGTCTTGTCGAACACCACGTGGGTAGCCCGCTCCAGGGTCTCCAGCACGTGCGGCTTCACGGCCAGCACGCCGTGGCGCAGCAGGCGTTCCAATGCCGCCGCCAACGCGGTCGGCGTCGCCAGCGACAGCGCGCAGGGACAGGACACCACCAGCACCGCGATTGCCGCCGGCCAGGCGCGCGCCGGGTCCACCGCATGCCAGTACTCGAACACGGCGGCCGTCAGCACCAGCAGCACCACCACGAACCAGGCGCCGACGCGGTCGGCCCACTGCGCCAGTCTCGGCTTGTCCTGGCCGGCGCGTTCGCTCAGCCGCACCAGGGTCGCCAGGGTGCTGGCGGCGGCGCTGCTGCTCACCCGCACCGTCACCGCCTGGGCCACGTTGACGGCGCCGCCGGGCAGCTGGTCGCCGGGCGCCATCGGCCGCGTGCGGCTCTCGCCGGTCAGCAGGGACAGGTCGACTTCCGTGTGACCTTCGAGGATGACGCCATCGGCCGCCACCGTCTGCCCGGGCGGGACCAGGATCACGTCGCCGGGCGCCAGCTTGCCGGCGGCGATGGTTTCGGGCTCGATCGAAGCCGGCCAGTGCGGCAGCCGCAGCGCGGTGGCGGGCGCCGCATGCTGCAGGCTTTCCAGGGCGCGCGCGGCCTTGCGGCGGGCATCGAGTTCCAGCCAGCGGCTGCCCAGCAGCAGGAACACGAACATGGTGATCGAATCGAAATAGACCTCGCCGCTGCCGCGCACCAGCGACACCGCACTGCCCACGAAGGCGGCCAGGATGCCCAGCGCCACCGGCACGTCCATGCCGGGCAGGCCGCGCCGCAGGTCGCTCCAGGCGCCGCGCAAGAAAGGCCAGGCGCAGTAGCTCACCGCGGGCAGCGTGAGCAGGAAGGAGGCCCAGCCCATCAGGGCCGTCATGTCGGCGTCCATGGTGCCGTCGGTGGCTAGGTAGACCGGAACGGCGTACATCATCACCTGCATCATCGACAGCCCGGCCACGAACAGGCGCCGCATCAGGGATTTGCGGGCGCGTTCGAGCTGGGCGCCGTGGCGGGTGGCGTCGTAGGGATAGGCGGTATAGCCGATGGCGCGCAAGGCCGCGATGATGGCGCTGGGACGGCAGATCGATGCATCCCAGCGCACCTGCAGGCGCTCGGTGGCGACGTTCAGCACGCAGGACTGCACGCCCGGCAGCGAAGTTACGCGGCGTTCGATCAGCCACACGCAGGCGGCGCAGCGCAGGCCCTCGACGGTGAACACGGCGTCGCCGTCCAGCCCCATCTCGTCGTAGAGCTTCAGGGACGCATCGCTGCCGCCGGTGTCGTCAGGCGGGGCGGCGAAGGCGGTGCGGCTGTCGTAGTAGTCGTGCAGGCCGGCGTCCGCGATCGCCTGGGCGGCGGCGGCGCAGCCGGGACAGCACATGGTGCGTGCCTGCCCGCCGATGCTGGCCTGCCAGCGCCTGCCCCCGACGGCCGGCTGGCCGCAGTGGTAGCAGGCGGCAAAGTCGGCAATCGCGTTCATGCTCCACCTCCCGGCGTCAGGCAGACGCTCTCCAGCCAGCTGTGCGGCAGGCCGCCCGCCGCGCGGGCGAGGCCGAGCAGGCCGAAGCCCAGCACCAGCGCGCCGCAGGCCAGGCGCACCTCGCGCCGGCGCAGGGAAGCGCGCAGGCGCGCGCCCAGCAGGCCGAGACCGAGCAGCATCGGCAGCGTGCCGAGGCCGAAGGCCAGCATCACCAGCGCGCCGCCCGCGGCGGAGCCGGACAGCATGGCCGTCACCAGCACGCTGTAGACCATCCCGCAGGGCAGCCAGCCCCACAGAAGCCCGGCGGCCAGCATGCGGCCCGGGCCGAGGCCCGCGCCCGGCCCCGGGCTCACACGGCGCAGTAGCGGCTGCACGCGGCGCCAGACGATCTGGCCGCCCTGCTCCAGCCGCGCCAGGCCGCGCCAGGCATCCATCAGATACAGCCCCAGCATGGCCAGCATCAGGTTGGCCATCCAGTAGGCGCCCGTCTGCAGCGCCGGCAGCCGCGCCAGCGCGCCGGCGCCCTGGCCGATCCCGCCGGCCAGCGCACCCGCCAGCATGTAGCTGCCGATGCGGCCGGCGTTGTATGCCAGACCATTTGCCAGCGCCGGACGGGCCGGGCGCGCAGCATGCAGCGTCACCGGCGCCACCGACAGCGCGCCGACGATCCCGCCGCACATGCCGGCGCAGTGCACGCTGCCGAGCAGCCCGACCACGAACACCGGCAACAGGCCGATACCACCGATACCCATTTCACACCGTCTTCGAATAATGCGGTTCGGCGCTGCGGGTGGCGAGGTAGCGGTCGAACACCATGCACACGTTGCGGATCAGCAGGCGCCCTTTGCTGCTGACGCTGATCCAGTCGCCGTTCACGACCACCAGTCCATCCTCTTCCATCGCCGCCAGCTGCGCCAGTTCGGCCGCGAAGTACTGGCGGAATACCACCGGGAAGGCCTGCTCGATGGTGGAGATCGACAGCTCGAACTGGCACATCAGCTTCTGGATCACGGTGCGTCGCAGGACGTCGTCCATGCCGAGGCGGGTGCCGCGCGCCACCGGCAGATCGTTGCGGTCGAGCGCATCGTAGTAGGCGTCCAGGGTCTTGACGTTCTGGCTGTAGGTCGCGCCCACCGCGCCGATGGCGGAGACGCCACAGGAGACCAGGTCCGTATCCGCATGGGTCGAATAGCCCTGGAAGTTGCGGTGCAGGCGGCCCTGGCGCTGGGCGATGGCGAGGTCGTCTTCCGGCTTGGCGAAATGGTCCATGCCGATGTAAACGTAGCCGGCGGCGGTGAGGCGCTCGATGCACAGCTGGAGCATGCGCAGCTTGGCGTCGCTGTCCGGCATGTCCTGTTCCAGGATGCGGCGCTGCGGCTTGAACAGGTGCGGCAGGTGGGCGTAGTGGTAGACGGCGATGCGGTCCGGATCCGCGGCCACCACTTTCGCGAGGGTGGCCGTCATGGTCTGCGGGGTCTGCTTCGGCAGGCCGTAGATCAGGTCGATGCTGACCGAACGGAAGCCGGCGGCGCGCGCGGCGGCGATCACGGCGCGCGTCTCTTCTTCCGGCTGGATGCGGTTGACGGCCTTCTGGACCTCGGCGTCGAAATCCTGCACGCCCAGGCTGATGCGGTTGAAGCCTTGCGCGCGCAGGCTGTGCACGCGCTCCACCGACACGGTGCGCGGGTCGACTTCGATGGAATACTCGCCGATTGCATCCGGAGCGAAGCGGAAGCAGCGCCGCAGGTGGTCCATCAACTCACCCATCTGCGCATCCGACAGGTAGGTCGGGGTGCCGCCGCCGAAGTGCAGCTGTTCGACCTCCTGCGTCTCCGCGCAGATCCCGGCGAACAGCGCGCCCTGCATCGCGACTTCGCGCTTCAGGTAAGCCAGGTAGGTGGCCGCCTTCTCGCGGTTCCTGGTGACGATCTTGTTGCAGGCGCAGTAGTAGCAGACCGTGTCGCAGAACGGAATGTGCAGGTACAGCGACAGTGGACGCGCATTGCCGCGCGTGCGGCGGTCGGCCACGGCGTGCAGGTAGTCGCGGTAGCCGAAGCTGTCCGTGAAGCGGTCGGCGGTCGGGTAAGAGGTGTAGCGCGGGCCGGACTTGCTGAGGCGGGAGATCAGCCCGGCGTCGAAATCGACATGCGGCTGGAAGGCCGGGATCTTGGCGGGTACTGCTTGCAACTGCTGCGTCATGAGGAACTCCTTGCGGGCGCTACCGATGGGTAGCGCACTGTATGCAAGGAGTCTATTGATTTAGCTCAGGAAAATCCTTGACCTGCATCAAAAACGGCCGACCTTAAACACCGACAAAGCCTGCGACAGATGGCTTGCCTGTTCGGCCACATTCGCCGACGCCGCCGCCGCTTCCTCGACCAGGGCCGCGTTCTCGCGCGTGATGCCGTCCAGGTCGCGCATGGCGGCGTTGACCTGGGCGATGCCACCGTGCTGCTCGCGCGAGGCGACGGTGATTCCGTGCATGATCCTCGCCGCTTCCTGCACCGAGGCGACCACTTCGCGCATGGTCTGCCCGGCGGCGCCCACCAGTTCGTCGCCCTGCCCGATCTGCTCGACCGAATCCTCGATCAGGCGCTTGATTTCCTTGGCCGCGCCGGCCGAGCGCTGGGCCAGCGAGCGTACCTCGCCGGCGACCACCGCGAAGCCGCGGCCCTGCTCGCCCGCGCGGGCCGCCTCGACGGCCGCGTTCAGGGCCAGGATATTGGTCTGGAAGGCGATGCCATCGATCAGGCCGATGATGTCGACGATGCGGGTGGCCGAGCCGCTGATCTGGTCCATCGTCGCGCCCACCTGCTGGACCGAGACGCCGGCGCGGTCGGCCACGCTGGACGCCGTGTCCACCAGGCCGTCGGCACGCACCGCGCTGTCGGTGTTGTTGCCGGCCGCGGCGGCCACCTGGGCCAGGCTGGCAGCGGTCTGCTCGAGGCTGGCGGCCTGGGACTCGGTGCGGCGCGCCAGGTCCTGGTTGCCGGCGGCGATGCCGCGCGTGGCGGACTCGATCAAGGCGACGTTGGCGCGCACGTCGCCGACGATGGCGGTCAGGTTGACGTTCAGCTGGCGCAGCGCCAGCAGCAGGCGGCCGACTTCGTCGTCGCGGCCCACCGGCGGCAGGTGCGAGAGGTCGCCGCCGGCCAGTGCGTGGACCGCGTCCTGGGCCTGCCGCAGCGGGCCGACGATGGAGCGCTGCAGCTCGGCCCAGGCCAGCAGCGTGAGCAGCGCGCCGGCGCCGGCCAGCACGCGCCAGACGGTACCGTCGGCGGCGGCCGCCAGCGCCACCAGCAGGGCCGACTGGGTGCCCAGCATCAGGCCCAGGCGCCGGCCCAGCGGCAGGTTGCGCAGGGCACGCAGGCGGCCCTGCAGGCCAGCCCGGACCACGGCGCCGCGGCGGATCGCCAGGCCCTGCGCCTCCCCATTGCGGAAGCGACGGTACAGCGCTTCGGCGGCCTTCACCTGTTCGCGTTCGGGGCGGGTGCGCACAGACATGTAGCCGACCGTGACGCCGTTCTCCTTGACCGGCACCACGTTCGCGACCACCCAGTAGTAATCGCCGTTCTTGCGGCGGTTCTTGACCATGCCGGTCCAGGGCAGGCCGGCCTTCAGCGTCTGCCACAGGTCGGCGAAGGCTTCGGGCGGCATGTCGGGATGGCGGACCACGTTGTGGGCCTTGCCGATCAGTTCTTCGAGTTCGAAGCCGCTGACCTCGATGAAGCTGGGATTGACGTAGGTGATGCGTCCCTTGGTGTCGGTTTTGGAGACGATGGACTGGCCATCGGTGAGGATGTATTCGATGCCGGTGACCGGCAGGTTGGTGCGCACGACAAACTCCCTTGTTTCTGTACGGCAATACTTCTAACACGCGAAGTGTACAGACGTCAATCAAGTCAATTCCTTGATCTACATCAAAAACATTGAAGAAACATTTTGTAATCCCCCAAAGTTCGACAGCTAACCATGGGAGAGGCGAAAATACGGTACCCTGCGCTCATGTGCCCGCTCATGCTTTTTTCGATAGATCTCATCCGCCGCCGTTGATGAACGATATTTCCTCCCTGACACGGCATCCCGATGTGCTGTACGGTCCGCACCAGCCCGAGCTGCTGCGTGACGAAATCCTCGCCGACCTGCTGGAAGCCAGCGCCCGCCGCGCGCCCGGCCAGACCGCCCTGATCGCCGGCGACCGCCGGCTCAGTTACCGCGAACTCGACGAACTGGCCAGCCTGGCCGCCTCGCGCCTGATCGAGGCCGGCATCGGGCCCGGCGACATCGTCGGCCTATGGATGCCGCGCGGAATCGACCTGCTGCTGATGCAGGCCGCCATCGCCAAGGCCGGCGCCGCCTGGCTGCCGGTCGACGAAGACACCCCGGTCGAACGCCTGCTGGTGTGCATGGAAGACGCCGGTTCGCCGGCCCTGGTGAGCAGCGAACGCATGGGCGAGCGCCTGGCCACGGTCGACCGCCCCATCCACACCGCGGAAAGCCTGCTGGCGCCCGCCCCCGCCGGCTACGAGCTCAAACGCCGCGGCAAGGTCGGCGGCAGCGCCCCGGCCTACGTCATCTATACCTCGGGGTCGACCGGCAAGCCGAAAGGCATCCTGATCGACCAGCGCAGCATCTGCCACTTCCTGCGCAGCGAAAACGAAGTGCTGGGCGTGCGGGCCGACGACACGGTCTACCAGGGCTTCTCGGTCGCCTTCGACATGTCCTTCGAGGAGATCTGGATCTCCTGGCTGGTTGGCGCCACCCTGTGGCTGGGACCCAAGGAGACGGCCGGCGATCCCGAAGCCTTGCCGCGCCTGCTGCAGGAAAACGGCGTCACGGTGCTGCACGCGGTGCCGACCCTGCTGGCCCTGTTTGCCGAGGACGTCCCTGGCCTGCGCATCATCAACCTGGGCGGCGAGATGTGCCCGGAAACCGTGGTCGAACGCTTTTCGAAGCCCGGCCGCCAGATGTTCAACACTTACGGCCCGACCGAAGCCACGGTCTCGGCCAGCCTGGCTTCGCTCCATCCGGGACGCCTGATCACGATCGGCAAGCCGCTCCCCAATTACGGGCTGCTGGTAATCTCCACGGATACCGAAAAGGGGCTGCAGATCCTGCCGCGCGGCGACACCGGCGAGCTGTGCATCATCGGCCCGGGGCTTTCCGCCGGCTACCTGGGCCGCCCCGACCTGACCGCCGAAAAATTCCAGGCCAATCCCTGGAGCGCCAGCGCCGACGACACCCGCCTGTACCGCACCGGCGACCTGGCGCGCATCGAGCCGGACGGCGAAGTGGTCTGCCTGGGCCGCACCGACGACCAGGTCAAGATCCGCGGCTTCCGCGTCGAGCTGGGCGAAATCGAAGCCGTGCTGGCCCAGCAGGACGGCATCGGCACCACCGCGGTCCTGCTGCGCAAGGACGACGGCATCGACCGCCTGGTGGCCTACCTGGTGCCGGCCCTTGGCGCCACCGGCGAGCAGCTGGCCGCCTCCACCTTGCGCAAGGCGCTGGCCGCCCGCCTGCCGCCGTATATGGTGCCGAGCCGCTTCGAAGTCCTGAACGTGATGCCGCGCCTGACCTCGGGCAAGATCGACCGCAAGGCGCTGAAGGCGATGGCGCTGAGCGCGCCGCTGCCCAGCGACGCCGCCGAATCGGACATCGCCGAAACCCCGGCCGAGGAAGCCTTGTTCGCGGCCCTGGCCCAGCTGTTCCCGGGCCAGCCGATCCGCCGCGAGCTCGATTTCTTCAGCGATCTCGGTGGCCACTCCTTCTTCGCCGCGCGCCTGGCCACGGCCATGCGCAGCGATCCGCGCTTCGCCCACATGACGGTGCGCGACATCTACCAGCAACGCCAGATCGGTGCGATCGCCTCCGGCCTCGATCAGGCCGCCGGCACCGCCCAGATGGAGCAGGACTGGACCCCGCCGCCGGAAGCGCGGCGCTGGGCCTGCGGCCTGGCCCAGCTGGCGGCGGTGCCGGTGCTGGTGACCCTGCGCATGGCGCAGTGGCTGGCGCCCTTCTTCACCTACCACTTCATGACCGGCGACCCGGGCGACTCGACCCTGCGCGCGGTCGCGGCCTCGATCGGCGTGTTCCTGCTGGCGACCTTGATGGAATTCGTGTTCGCCGCCGCCGGCAAATGGCTGGTGGCCGGCCGCCTGAAGCCCGGCAGCTATCCGCTGTGGGGCATGACCTATTACCGCTGGTGGCTGTCCGACCGCCTGGTCGAAGCCGCGCCCACCTATCTGCTGGCCGGCTCCTCGCTGTACGCCTGGTGGCTGCGGGTGCTGGGCGCGAAKGTCGGCAAGGACGTCGTGATCGGCTCGATGACATTGCGCTCGCCGGACCTGTTCACCCTCGGCGACAACGTCAGCATCGGCAACGGCGTCAACTTCGAGAACGCGCGCGTCGAACGCGGACGCCTGCTCCTCGGCCACATCACGCTCGACGACGACGCCTGCGTCTCGTCCTACGCCATCCTCGAAGGGAATACCCGGGTCGGCCGGCGCGGCCACATGGAAGGCCAGTCGGCCCTCAGCGACGGCGCCATGGTGCCGGACGGCCGCGTGTGGTCCGGCTCGCCGGCGCGCGACGCGGGCGCCTTCGATCCCTCCATCCTGCCGCCGCGGCCGCGCGCTTCCCGCCTGCGGCTGGCTGGCGAAGCGCTGTTCTTCGTGTTCGGCATCCTGCTGGTGGCGACCCTGTTCTTCATGCCGGTCTTCCCGAGCTTCGTGCYGATCGACTGGTTCGACGAACGCGGTACCCTGGCCTGGATGCAGGCCAACACCATCCACGGCCAGCTGGTGCGCTACTTCGTGCTGGCGCTGCCGGCCAGCGCCGTGCTGATCTTCCTGACCATGCTGGTGTCGGCGGCGATCCGCTGGGGCTTCCTGCCGCGCATGCAGCCGGGCCGCTCGGCCGTCCACTCGAACACCTATTGCAAGAAGTGGCTGGTCAGCCACATCCAGGAATCGAGCCTGAACGTCCTGCACGGCATCTACGCCACCGTGTTCGCGCCCTTCTGGTACCGCCTGCTGGGCGCCAAGGTGGGCCGCGACGCCGAGATCTCGACCGCGCTGGGCGTGGTGCCCGACATGCTGACCCTCGGCGACGAGACCTTCATCGCCGACGCCGTGATGCTGGGCGACGAGCAGATCGACGGCGGCTGGATGACGATGGAACCGACCGTGGTCTCGAACCGCAGCTTCGTCGGCAACGGCAGCTACATCCCGGACGGCACCGTGCTGCCGGAAGGGGTGCTGGTGGGCGTGCACACCCACGCCCCGGCCAATGAACGCATGACGGGCGGCGACACCTGGCTCGGCTCGCCGCCGATCCACCTGCCGGCGCGCGAACAGGTCAGCGGCTATCCGGAACACCTGACCTATCGCCCATCAATGGCGCGGCGCCTGGGCCGCACTCTGGTGGAAGCCTTCCGCATCGTCGCGCCGCACGCGGTGGTGATCGCGGTAGGCTATACGGTGGTGCTGGACCTGATGCCGCTGGCCGGCGCCGGCCGCTGGGGCGAAGTGATCTGGTACCTGGCCCTGATCGGACTGGCCTACGGCATCGGCAACTACCTGTTCGTGCTGGCCTTCAAATGGCTGCTGCTGGGCCGCTACAAGAAGCGCGCCGACCCGATGTGGACGCCCTTCGTCTGGCTGTCCGAGGGCGTGACCAATATGTACGAGGGCATTGCCGTGCCCAACTTCATGCGCTACCTGCGCGGCACGCCCTGGCTGCCGCTGGCTTTCAACATGCTCGGCTGCCGGATCGGCAAGGGCGTCTACATGGACACCACCGACATCACGGAATTCGATTGCGTGACGATCGGCGACCACAGCGAACTGAACGCCCTGTCCTGCCCGCAGACCCATTTGTTCGAAGACCGCGTGATGAAGATCGACCAGGTCGAAATCGGCAGCAAGGTGTACGTGGGCCCGCGCAGCGCGGTGCTGTACAGCGCCCGGGTCGGCCACAACGCCCGCATCGGTCCGCTGACCCTGGTGATGAAGGGCGAGCACATTCCGGATGCCACCGCCTGGTCCGGCCTGCCGGCCGCGCCACAACGAAGCTGAGCGGGCCCGAGGAGGATATCGATGGAGGACGCCGCCGCAGTTCCCGTTCAATGGATGCTGCTTCCCCCGGCCGCTGCTGGCGGCCGGGGGTTTTTCGCCGAGCCTGCCGGACCTTGTCGGTTAGTTGCAGATTTTGAGGTCGGCGTCATCGGCATCCAGGGCGATTCCGACCGCGACCATGCCCGGCGGGCGATCCGCGACGCCATCGTCGCCGCGCTCGGGCAGTTGAGCGGCCTGCCGCTTGAACGCATCGTCCTGCGCGCCGAACCAGGGGTGCCGCCCTATGCGGTGCTGGATGCGCCCTCCGGCCTGCGCCGCGCCTGGCTGGCGATCAGCCATGACGGCGCGCTGTCGGTGGCGGCGATCTCGCTGCGGGGCGCGGTCGGCATCGACGTCACCCAGGTCTTTGACGCCGCCGCCTTCCCCGACTGGGAAGCGGTGGCGCGCGATTTTCTCGGCCCTGAGGTGGCGGAAAGGCTGATTCCACTGCCGCCCGACGAGCGCATGCTGGCCTTTGCGCGCGCCTGGACCGAACGCGAGGCGCGCCTGAAATACCTGGGCCGCGAGCTGGTCGAATGGAGTGAGGACGGCGATGCTCCATTGCGTGCGAGCCGCTGCCTGGCGCTCGCCCTGCCCGAAGGCTATGTGGGAGCGCTGGTACTGCCGCCGAGCTAAGCCATTTCCAATGCATTCCGGGTAAGATTGCAGAATGGACAATCTCACCCACTCCGTCGTCGGTCTCGGGATCGGCGCCCTGATCGACCGCAGCCTGACCGCCGAACCTTACGTGGAACACCGCCGCGTACGCTCGCGCATGCTGCTCACCATCGGCTGCCTGGCCAGCAACTTCCCCGACCTCGACCTGGTGCTGACCGGCCTGCTCGAACCGCCGCTCGGCTATCTGCTGCACCACCGCGGCCACACGCACACGCTCGTGGTCGCCCTCGCCGAGGCCGCTCTGCTGCTGGCCCTGGTCTGGCTGCTGTGGCCGTCCGCGCGGCGCCTGCTGCGCGAGAGTCCGACGGCGCGGCTCGGCGCCCTGCTGGCATCAAGCGCCGGGCTGCTGCTGCACATCGGCATGGACAGCCTGAACGTCTACGGCGTGCATCCCTTCTGGCCCTTCGACCCGAACTGGTATTACGGCGACCTGGTCTTCATCGTCGAACCGGTGTTCTGGATCGCTTTCGGCGTGCCGCTGGCGGAGATGATCCGCAGCCGTCCGCTGCGCCGGCTGTGGCTGGCCGTGATCGCCCTGGTGCCGCTGGCGGCTGCCGTGCTGGGCTTCCTGCAATGGGGTTCGCTGGCCGGCCTGGCGGCGCTGGGCCTGCTGCTGGCCTGGATCCAGCGCCGGAACGACGAACACCACGGCGAGACCCGCGCCGAACGCGGATGCATGGCGCTCGGCGCCGGACTGGCGGCCGCCCTGCTCTTCGTCGGCGTGCAAGCGATGGCCCTGCAGCAGGCGCACGCCATCGTCGACGCCGAACTGAAACGCATCGATGCCGGCGAGCGCCTGCTGGACACGGCGCTGTCGGCCTACCCGGCCAATCCGCTGTGCTGGTCCTTCGTCACCGTGGCCCGCACCGGTACCGACGCCGCCGGCACCGTCCACCTGCGGCGCGGCATGCTGAGCATCGCGCCCGGCTTGAGCCCGGTGTCGCACTGCCCTGTGCGCATCGCCGGTCCCGCGCTCGAGGACGCGCCGCCGCAGATTGCCTGGCAGGCCGAAGACCGCCAGCCGGTGGCGGCGCTGCGCAAGCTTGCTTCCACCAACTGCCATGTGAATGCCTGGATGCGATTTGCGCGCGCGCCTTCGCTGGCCGACGGGGTGGCGACCGATGTGCGCTGGGGTGAGCCGGGTAGCCGGAATTTCTCGACCATGGGGTATGCCGGGTTGGCGCAGGCGCCCTGCCCGGCCCGGGTGCCGGGGTGGGCTTATCCGCGCGCCGACCTGCTGCGGGGCCACTGAGCTGGACCCCGGCCCGGCGCGGCCGTCAGTCCTTGCGCAGCACGACGTGCGTCGCCGAGGGCGTCGGCAGGTGCTCGGTGCAGCGGAATCCCATGCTGCGAAGATCGAGGCCTCCAAACAGGGATTCGCCGGATCCCAGCAATACCGGGGCAATCGCCAGGTGCATCTCGTCCACCAGGCCGGCCTCGAGGTACTCGCGTACGGTCGCCACGCCGCCGCCCAGGCGTACGTCCTTGCCGTTCGCGGCGCGGCGGGCTTGCGCATAGGCGGACTCGATGCCGTCGGTGACGAAATAGAAAGTCGTGCCGCCCTTCATCGCCAGCGGCGCGCGTGCATGGTGGGTCAGCACGAAGACGGGGACGCGATACGGGGGTTCGTCGCCCCACCAGCCTTTCCACTCGTCGTCCGGCCATGGACCGCGGATTGGACCGAACATATTCCTGCCCAGGATCCATGCGCCAAGATTGTCGAAGCCGCGGGCTGCAAAATCCTCGTCCGGACCATCCACGCCCTTGCCTTCGTTTCCTGTCATGCGCTGGAAAGTACGGGTGCCGCGGAACCACTGGTGCAATCCGCCCCCGCCTTCACCCATGGGATTTTCCAGGCTCTGGTTCGGGCCGGCGCCAAAGCCATCGAGCGACACGGAAAAACACTTTACCTTTAGTTCGGACATTCCTTCTCCTCCTGATGTTGCGCTTGATGTTCGGGCAGGTTCAGCAGGGACCGTTGCCGGGCATAGCCGAAGTACACCACCAGGCCGAGCGCAAGCCATGCCAGGAAGGCGGCCCAGGTGGTCCTGCTCAGGAAGGCCATCAGTACGGCGCAGAACACGATCGCGAGCACCGGCACGACGGGCACTCCAGGGCAGCGGAAGGCGCGGTGCAGGTCGGGGCGCTTCTTGCGCAGCACGATGACGGCGACCGAGACCAGGCAGAAGGCCGCCAGCGTGCCCATGTTGACCAGTTCGCCGAGCACGCCGAGCGGCACGACCGCGCTCAGCAAGCCGAAGATGAGCCCGACGATCCAGGTGGCGAAGAAAGGCGTGCCGAAGCGCGGATGGATCTCGGACAGCTTATGCGGCAGCAGGCCGTCACGCGACATGGCGAACAGGATGCGTGTCTGGCCGTAGGCCATCACCAGGATCACGGTCGTCATGCCGAGGATGGCCCCGACGTCCACGAAGGCGGCGAACCAGGTCTCGTTAGCGTATTGAAGCGCCAGCGACACCGGATGGTCGATGCCGAGGAACTTTGCGTAGGGAACGATGCCGGTCATGATGGCGGTCACGATGATGTACATGATCGTGCAGGTCGCCAGCGTTCCGATGAGGCCGATCGGCAAGTCGCGCTCGGGACGCTTCACTTCTTCGGCGGCCGAGGTGACGGAATCGAAGCCGATGAAGGCGAAGAACATGAGAGCGGCGGCGCTCAGCGTGCCGCCGGCGCCGTTCGGCATGAAGGGGTGCCAGTTCGACGGATGGACGTGGCGGGCGCCGACGCCGATGAACAGCAGGACCACGCCCAGTTTGATGATCACCATGATGTTGTTCACGCGCGCGGATTCCCGCACGCCCAGCGACAGCATCCCCGTAAGTACCATCATGATGCAGAAGGCCGGCAAGTTGAACCAGGTGTGCTGCCCCGGCACCGCCCCGGGCGCGCCACGCAGCGACTCCGGCAGGGACAGGCCGAAGCTCGTCATGAGGGACTGGAAATAGCCGGACCAGCCTACCGCCACCGCGGAGGTCGCCAGGCCGTATTCGAGCAGCAGGTCCCAGCCGATGATCCAGGCAACCAGCTCGCCCATCGTCACATAGCTGTAAGTGTAGATGGACCCTGCGACCGGAACGGTCGAGGCGAACTCCGCATAGCACAGGGCCGCCAGTCCGCAACAGACGCCGGCGATGACGAAGGAGAGCGTCAAGGCGGGTCCGGCCGTGACGGCGCCCGTTCCCGTGAGGACGAAAATTCCGGTCCCGATCACCGCGCCTATCCCCATCAGTATCAGGTCGAATGGCCCCAGGACTTTCTTCAGGCCTCCCGGCTTGCGGCTGCTGGCCATTAAATGGTCCAGATTCTTTGTTCTGAATAAGCTCATTTGCGCTCTCTTTCAAGGTTTATGGCAAAGCCATACCGGGATGCCAGTTGCGTGAACGTCTTTGCGCCTCATCGATTTGCTGCGCAGTCATGTGGCGCGCCAGGTCGTCGCGCTGCTCGCCGGCGTTGCGGTGGCCGCTTGCCGCAGCGAGATCCCACAGCATATAGGCCGTGACCGCATGCTCCGGCACGTCGGCCACGTGGTGCCGAACCATCAGGCCGAGGGCATACTGGGCATCCGGCTGGCCAAGCTGCGCGGCCTTGCGGAACCACGACACTGCCAGCTTCTGGTCCTGCGGGACGGCATTGCCGGTGTAATACATCGCGCCGATCACGTACTCCGCATCGGGCACGCCCTGCAGCGCCGCCTTGTAGTGCCATTCGAAGGCCTGCCTGTAATTGCGCGGCACCCCGCGGCCCATGAAGTACATCAGGCCGAGCAAATGCTGGGCGTCTGCATTGCCGCCCCGGGCAAGCGGCGCGATTTCCTTCAGCGCCAATTCGTAATCGTGCTCGCGATAGGCCGCGGCGCCCGCGGCGAAACCCGCGATCGCGGGGCAGTGCAGGCCAAGCACGAGAAATATTGCAGCAATCGGCGTTTTCATTGTGTCGTCGGGTGATGGGTCATACCGGTTGCAGTGGTTCGATTCCTTATCGACGAACGAAGAAACGGATTTCGACAGACCATGAAAGATTAATTAGCGCCTTGACTATAATCAGCACACTGGCACCAAGAAAGGGCCAGCCGATGCCGATCTGATAGGACTACCTGTGGACTATGGTCTCCTGCTCGCCGATTTCGAACGCCACCACGATGTTGACGGCTGGCCGCGCCAGCGCAAGGTCCACGCCAGCCTGCGCGCGGCCATCCTGGATGGCCGCCTGGCGGCCGGCCACCGCCTCCTGTCCACCCGGATCCTGGCGCGCGAGCTGGGTATCGCCCGCAACACCGTGTTGTACGCCTATGAGCAACTCATGGCGGAGGGACTCCTGCTCACATCCCGCGGCGGCACGGTGGTGGCGCCGGTGGCGGTTTCCACTCCCGCAGGGATCGGATCGGAGCTGCCGCCGTCGGCCCTGTCGCGCCGCGCGCAAGCGCTGACCGGCATGGCCTCGCCCGGCGTGTTGACCGGGGCCTTCGCGCTCGGCGTGCCCGCGCTCGACGCGTTTCCCATGGCGGCCTGGCGCCGCGCACTCGACCGTGCCTGGCGCGAAACCGGTCCCTTCGAGTTCGATTACTGCGACCCTGCCGGCCTGCCGGTCCTGCGCAAGGCGATCGCGGACTACCTGCAGGCTGCGCGCGGCGTGCGCTGCGACGCCGCACAGGTCGTCGTTACCAATGGCACGCAGGCCAGCCTGGAGCTCTGCGTCCAGCTGTTCAGCGATGCCGGCGACACTGCCTGGATCGAGAATCCGGGCTACCTCGGCGCGCTGTCGGCGTTTCGCGGGGGCCAGCTGCGGTCGGTCGGCATCGCGGTGGACGGCGAGGGCATCGCGCCGGCCGACGAAGACTGGCGGCGTACCCCGCCGCGGCTGATCTATACCAGCCCGTCGCACCAGTATCCGAGCGGGGGTGTGCTGGGCATGCGCCGCCGGCTTGCGCTATTGGACAGCGCGGCCCGTGCCGGCGCCCTGATCATCGAGGACGATTACGACAGCGAGTTCAGGCACGACGGCCCGGCGCTGCCCGCGATGCAAGGCCTCGCGCCATCCGCGCCGGTGATTTATCTCGGCACCTTCAGCAAGACCATGTTCCCGGCCATGCGTACCGGCTTCATGGTGCTGCCGGCCGGCCTGGCCGAAGCTGCGCGTCCGGCCCTGGCCCGCCTGCCCATGCATGGGCGGGTGCCTGAACAGCGCGCCCTGGCGGCATTCCTGAACGACGGGCAGTTCGTACAGCACCTGCGCCGCATGCGGCGCCTGTACCGCGAGCGGCGCGATGCCCTGCTCGATGCCCTGGGCCGGCATTTCGGCGATATGGCGGCGGTCCATGGCGCCGGCACGGGCATGCACCTGGCGCTCCGGTTTGCCGATCCAGACTGGCGCGATGACCGCATCAGTGACGCAGCACGGGTTGCCGGCATCACCGCGCATTGCCTGACACGGCATGAAACCGGCTTGCGCAAGACAGGGTGGACCGGCCTCCTGCTTGGCTACAGCCAGGTGCCGGCGACGGAAATCGACGAGGCGGCGAGGCGGCTTGCGAAAATTTCATGTCGGCGCCCGCCTGAATCCGGTGCGTAGAAGTCACAAACCGTTGCGTTCTGGTAACCCGAGACTATTGCGCATAAGCACTAACTGCTAGACTCTCCGGCTATCCTTCAAGCATCAGGAAAGTTCATGAAGACGTACCGGGTTCGCCCGAACCCCAGCCTGCTGGCCGCCGCACTGGCCGGCATCGCCTGGCATGCCGCCGGCGCACAGACCGTCACGCCAGGCGCCGCCGGCGATGGCATCCAGGAAGTGATCGTCACCGCGCAACGCAGCGCCGCACCCGAATCCAGGACCCCGGTGGCGATGAGCGTGCTCACCGGCGAGCAGCTCGCCAAGCTCGGCCTCGACGATCCGATGGCGATCGGCGACCGCCTGCCGAATACTTATTTCCAATACGGCAACGACGGCCTGCGCATCACGATCCGCGGCGTCTCGAGTGCCGACAATACCGAAAAGGGCGATCCCTCGGCCGCCTTCATGCTCGACGGCGTCTACATCGCGCGTCCGCAGAGCCAGACCGTGTCCTTCTTCGACGTCGACCGCATCGAAGTGCTGCGTGGTCCGCAAGGCACGCTGTACGGCCGCAATACCACGGCCGGCGTGGTCCACGTGATCAGCAAGACGCCGGTGCCCTGGTTCGAAGGCGAGGCGCATGCGGAAATCGGCAGCTACGACAGCCGCAAGCTGGGCGCCACCGTCAACGTGCCGGTGAGCGAGACGCTCGCGCTGCGCGCCGCGGTCGCCGCCAATCAGCGCGAGTCGTTCCTGCGCAATGCCCAGGGCACGCCCTACCACCTTGGCCTCGACCGCGACGACTGGTCCGCCCGCCTCTCGGCCAGACTGGGCCTGGGCAGGGACGGCTCGCTGCTGCTGCGCTACGAGCACACGCAGAACGACGCCAGCAACGACGACAGCCTGCCCGACACGAATTTCTACCGCGGTGCCGCACAGGGCGCGCCGGTCTGGTTCGACGCTCCCGCCGCGCAGCGCCTGACGAACGCCTTCATCGCGCCGAACATGCGTCCCGAACAGGGCTATACGCACAAGACCACTTCGGCGCTGTCGGCGGAGCTGAACTGGGACCTGGGCGGGTTCAACGCCACCTGGCTGGGCTCGCACCGCGATTTTTCGAACAACTACCTGTACAACTATTACTACCGGGTGGTGCCGACCTTCGCGATCGGCCTGCGCCATGACTTCAACGGCGACTACAACCAGGACTCGCACGAGCTGCGCTTCGCCACCAAGCCGGGCGGCCGCCTGAACGCCCAGGGCGGCCTGTACTGGTTCCGCGAAGACGCCAGCAACCACTACGTCTACCGCGACATGGAGCCGATCGGCCTGACGCCCTACTACGTCTGGGACATCATCCCGTCGGTGTCGCGCAGCCGCGCCGTATTCGGCCAGGCCACCTACCCGGTGACCGACAGCCTGCGCCTGACCGCCGGCGCCCGCTACAACATGGACAATAAGTCGCGGGTCGGCACCATCGGCTACCAGCAGGCGCGCGCCTTCAATCCGGCCACCGACCTGCGCGCCCTCGACCACGGCGAGCTGTCGATCAACAAGACCACCTGGCGCCTGGGTGCCGAGCTTGATCTTGCACCGGGCAGCATGCTGTACGGGACCGCCGCCACCGGCTTCAAGGCCGGCGGCTTCAACGACGGCTGCGCGGCCGGTGATGAAAAGCTCGGCGTGCGCTGCAATGCGCTGAGCCAGGTGCCGGCCGCGGACCTGACTTACGCACCGGAGACGGTCCGCTCCTGGGAAGCCGGCGCCAAGACCCGCTTCTGGGGCAATCGCGCCAGCCTGAACCTGGCGGCCTTCCATTACGACTACCGCAACCTGCAGCTGTCGGCGGTGGCCTTCCACAACGGATCACCGGTCTACGTGACCAGCAATGCCGGCCAGGCCGTGGTCAACGGCCTCGAAGCCGAAGGCCAGCTGCGCCCCACCGCGGCCGACCGCTTCGACTATGCGCTGACCTTCACCGACGCCCATTACATCAGCTACTCGCCTGACGGCGTGCATTCCTGGGCCGGCGTGAAGCTGGACCGCACACCCACCCGCACCCTGTCGCTCGGCTGGGAGCACCGCTTTGGCCTGGCCGGCGGCGCGCTGGTGGCCGGCGTCCACACGCGCGCCAGCAGCCGCGCCCTGCTGACGGTGCCGACCCAGGCCCTGAAGTACTGGGTGCCGGGCCACACCGAGTCCGACCTGCGCCTGGCCTGGGAACCGCTGGGCGCCAGCTGGACCGTGCAGGCGCGCGTGCGCAACCTCGAGAATGAAGTGCGTCCGACCACCGTGAACAGCTTCGGCATGGCGCTGCCGGGCGAGCCGCGTACCGCCGACCTGCGCGTCGACTACCGCTTCTGAGCAGGGAACCCGCCATGCGAACCTGGATCGTCCCGCTCTTCCTGGCCATGCTGGCCCTGCTGCCGCTGCCATCAAAGGCCGCGGCGCCGGCTGGCGGCCAGGCCGCGCTGCTGCTCGACGGCCGCCAGCCCGAGGTCGATCCATGGCCGGCGGTCCGGGTGCTGGTCGATCCCGGTCACCGGCTGGACGTCGGCATCCTGGCGGACGCGCCGGAACGTTTCAAAGATCCGGGTTCGCCCTTCGCCAGCATCGGCGTGCGGAAGGGGACGGCATGGCTGCGCTTTCCGGTGCAGGCGGCGATGACCGACGACGGCGACTGGGTGCTCGACATCGCCTATGGCCTGATCACCCGCGCCGACCTCTGGCTGCTGCGCGACGGCCGTATCGTGCGTCACGCGGCGGGCGGTTCCGGGATCGATCCGGAGGGCGCCCTCGGGCACGGCAATCCCGCCTTCCGGCTGGCGCTGGAACCCGGCGTGCACTATGAGGTGCTGCTGAAGGTCCAGACCGAAGCGCCGAAGATCCTGCCGGTCATGCTGCGCAAGCCCGAAGCCTCCTACGGCGCGGCGATGGACGAGCAGCTCCTGCAAGGCCTGCTGTCCGGCCTCAGCCTGTTCCTGGTGATCTACAGCCTGGCGCAATGGGCCCACCTGCGCGAATCGCTGTACGCCAAGTACGCGCTGTACATCGGCAGCCTGGCCATCTATTCGGCCGCGGTGTACGGCGTCGGCGGCCGCTACCTGTGGCCGGGGAATATGTGGGCGGCGCTGCACCTGAGCGGCATCGCGGCCATGCTGTGCTCCTGCAGCGCCTACCTGTTCGTCGAGCACCTGCTGGCCCGTCCCGGCCGCGACCGCGTCTACTCGATCGTGATGAAGTCCTGCGCCGTGCTGTGCCTGCTGAACGCGGCCGCCTTCGGCCTCGACCTGATCCACGACGAGTTCCTGATCATGATGGTCAGCACCCTCGGCATCTTCCCCACCCTGTTCGGCCTGCCGGGCGCCTTCCGCCTGGCGCGCCGCCGCGACCCGGTCGGCATCTGGCTGCTGGTCGGCTGGACGATCAGCTTCACCGGCGCCGCCGTCATGACCAAGGTATCGCATGGGGGCGCCGCCCCGGACTTCTGGAACATGCACGCGGTGCAGTTCGGCGCCGCCCTCGACATGCTGGCCTTCCTGCGCATCGTCGGCCTGCGCAGCCGCGCGACCCGCGACGCCACCCTGCGCGCGGAAGCCGCGACCCGCATGAAGTCGGAGTTCCTGGCGAACATGAGCCACGAGATCCGCACGCCGATGAACGCCATCCTCGGCATGAGCCGGCTGGCCCTGATGGCCGAGCCGAATCCGAAGCTGCGCAACTACCTCGGCAAGATCCTCGGCGCCGGCGAGCACCTGCTGGGCATCATCAACGACATCCTCGACTTTTCCAAGATCGAGGCCGGCCGCATGACCGTCGAGGCGACCCCGTTCGCCCTCGACGGCCTGCTCGATCACCTGGCCGGCATCGCCGGCGTCAAGTCCGACGCCAAGCAGCTCGAGCTGGTGTTCCGCGTTGCGCCGGACGTGCCGCCCCACCTGGTGGGCGATCCGCTGCGCCTGGGCCAGGTGCTGATCAACCTGACCAACAATGCCGTCAAGTTCACCGAGCGCGGCGAGATCGTGGTGGCGGTCGAGCTGGTCGAGCCGGTCGAGCCGGTCGACCGCGCGGCCGGCCAGGCGCGCCTGCGCTTCACGGTCAGCGACACCGGCATCGGCATGAGCGGCGAACAGCTCGCCGGCCTGTTCCAGGCCTTCGCCCAGGCCGACAGCTCGATCACCCGCAAGTACGGCGGCACCGGCCTCGGCCTGACGATCTCGAAGCAGCTGGTCGAGCTGATGGGCGGCGCGATCGGCGTGACCAGCACACTGGGCGCCGGCAGCCGCTTCAGCTTCACCGTCACGCTCGGCGTCGGCAGCGCCGACGACCTGCCCTCGACCGCCCTGGGCCAGGCCCGCGTGATGGTGGTCGACGACAGCGCCAGCGCGCGCGACGCCCTGGTCGAGATGCTCGGCGCCTACGGCATCCGCGCCAGCGTGGCCGCGTCCGGCGAGGACGCCCTCGAACTGCTGGCCCAGGCCACCGGCGCCGGCAACCCCTACGAGCTGGTGCTGATGGATTACCGCATGCCCGGCTGGGACGGCGTCGAGACCATCCGCCGTATCCGCCTTGATGCCCGCGTCAAGGCGGCGCCGGCGATCCTGATGGTCAGCGCCTGCACCCGCGAAGGCGTGCTGCAGGAACAAGGCGACCTGCCGCTCGACGGCTTCCTGACCAAGCCGGTGAACCCGGCCCTGCTCCATCACAGCGTGCTGCAGGCCTTGCATCCGGAGCTGGTGCTGCCGCCCGCCGCCGGCGCGCCGGGCGCCCTGCCCGACCTGGCCCGCCTGGACGGCGCCCGCATCCTGCTGGTCGACGACAATGCCAACAACCGCGAAGTCGCGCTCGACTTCCTGGCGGCCGCGCGCATGCGGGTCGACACCGCCGCCGACGGCCTGGAAGCCGTGGCGATGGTGAAGGAAGGCGATTACGACCTGGTGCTGATGGACATCCAGATGCCGGTGCTGGACGGCCTGAGCGCCGCGCGCGAGATCCGCGCCCTGCCCGGCCGCGAAACGCTGCCGATCGTCGCCATGACCGCCAACGCCATGTCCGGCGACCGCGAACGCAGCCTGGCTGCCGGCATGAACGACCACGTGGTCAAGCCGATCGAACCGGAGCTGCTGTTCCACGCGCTGCTGCGCTGGATCGAGCCGGCGCGCCTGCTGGGACGCGCGCTGCCGGAAGCGCGGGATGCTTCCCCCGGCGCCGATGCCGGCGACGATGGCGCGGCGCTGCCGCCGCCGCTGGCCGGGGTCGACTGGAGCCTGGCGCTGGCCAGCGCCGGCGCCGAGCCGGCCCGCCTGCGCCGCCGCCTCGCCAGCTTCGTCCGCGAATACGGCCAGGCGCCGGCCCTGATCCGCGATGCCCTCTCCAGCGGCGCCGACGAGGTCCTGCTCGGACTGGCGCACAACCTGCGCTCGGGCGCGACATATATCGGCGCCGCCGCCCTGGCGCGCATCGCCGGCGACCTCGAACAGGAATTGCGCGCCGGCCGCCGCGAGCGCCTGCCGCTGCTGGCGCCGGAACTCTCGCTGAGCCTCGATGCCGTGCTGCGGGGCCTGGCGCGCAGCCAGGCTGCGGACAGCGGCAGCCGCGCCGAGCAGGCGCCCGCAACGGGGACCGGCGTGCCGGCGCTGGTGCGGCGCCTGGCCGGCTACCTGCGCGCTGCCGACGCGCGTGCCGAAGACGCCCTCGCCGAACTGCAGGCCGCCCTGCCGGCAGACAGTCACGCGGCCCTGCTGGCGGCGCTGCGCAAGGCGGTCGACGATATCGAGTACGACAGTGCGCTGGCCCTGCTCGCGGAACTGGAACAGCTGGAGGAAGCGCAGACATGAATCCGCTCGAACCGCAGAAAGTCCTGATCGCCGACGACGATGCGATCAACCGCCAGGTGCTGGCCGACCTCCTGAAGCCCGAGTACACGGTGCTGCTGGCGAAGAACGGCGAACAGACGCTGGAGCGCACCCAGCGCCACGCACCCGACCTGGTGCTGCTGGACGTGATGATGCCGGACATGGACGGCTACGAAGTGCTGCGCCGGCTGCGCGCCGATCCGCAGACGGCCCACACCACGGTCATCTTCATCTCCGGCATGAACCGGCCGGAAGACGAGGCCAACGGTCTCAATGCGGGCGCCGCCGACTACATCGCCAAGCCCTTCAACGCCACCGTGGTGATGGCGCGCGTGGCCATGCACCTGCAACTGGCGAGGCAACGCCGCATGCTGGAGCGCCTGGCCAACGTCGACGGCCTGACCGAGCTGGCCAACCGCCGCCGCTTCGACGAGCTGTACGAGGTCGAATGGCAGCGCGCCCAGCGCAACGGCCGGCCGCTGTCGCTGGCCCTGCTCGACATTGACGCCTTCAAGCAGTACAACGACCACTACGGCCACCCGGCCGGCGACCGCGCCCTGCGCGCGGTGGCGCGCGCCGCCAGCGCCGGCCTGCGCCGCCCGGCCGATCTCGCGGCCCGCTACGGCGGCGAGGAAGTGGTGCTGTTGCTGCCGGACACCGACGCCACCCAGGCCCGGCACGTGGTGGACGGCATCCTCAAGGCCATCGTCGAACTGCGGCTTGCGCACGCGGCGTCCGGCGTGGCGGCGTGGCTGACCGTCAGCGCGGGCGGCGCCACCCTGGGCGAACATGGGCCGGGACAGCGTCCGGAAACGGCGGCCGAGCTGTTCGAAGCGGCTGACGTGCAGTTGTACCGGGCCAAGCATGGGGGACGGAATCGGGTGGCCTGGCGCGGTCGGGACTAGGGTCGCGGAGTGGCTGGAGCGTATGGCCGCGCCGATTATCGCGGGGAGTCGCGCAACAGGTGTTTGGTGAAGGCTTGCGCCGGCCGCCATAGCAAAGGCAGCCTGCTCGCGGCACCGAGTCGTTTTATGTACTTCGAACGGCGGATTGCGATCGCAATCTGCTCGGCGATGTCATTCCTGCCTTTCGCCACCGAGGTTTGGTAGAGGTTTTCAAAAAATTTCTCGTCCAACCTGTGGCCGATATAGATCTTTGCAATTCGATTGATCTCGAACTTTTCTCTCTCAAACAACGATGCTTCGTCTAGTTTGCCGAACAGTTCGAGCGCAATCATCGTGCGATAGCACTTCTCGCATCGGCAACAATTTCTATGGTCTTGCCCTTTCGAGTCCGCGCCGCGATAGCAAACATGAAGCTCACGGAGGGCGTTCAGGTCCTTGGTCAGGTATTCGATCTTCTCCGTTCGGGTATAGGCTGTTCCCTCGTGGACAATTTTAGTGTGAACGGTCGAAAAAAGCGGGTCCGACAAGGGGTGGGATCCCCATGGGTCCAGACTACCGTAGTCATAGGAAGCCGGTATCAGGGTCTCATGAAAATGGTTTTCGAACATGAGAGCCACTGCCGCGAGTGCCGGACCGTGCGAAATAGCTTCCCAATGCGCCTTGCGCCATCGCATTTCCCGGATGTTGGTCCTCACCGGGATAAAGCTTGCCCCGTAGTGCGCGGCCATCTTTCCAAGCCGTGCGCAATGCTTCTCAAACTCATCATTCTTAGAAATAGGCATGTCGAAACCCTGAACCGTGATCCAGTTCTTCACATCGGGGCGTCGTAGAACCGTGAATGTCGAGTCGACTCCGGCTGAGAAAAAGGAGGCAGCTCCGCGCTCATGTGCGAATGCCTGAACCTCCGGCGGTCCCGAGACAATATCTACTACGTGGACGTCCTTCCGCCAGTAGGCCCATAGCCGCAAAACACTTTCGGCTCCACGCATCAGCTCAGGGTCGACAGAAAAAGGAATATGCAGGCTTTCGCCAAGGGTTGCCGCTATTGGCAGGAGAATCGACAGCCAGGGATTGCCAGATGTGCTTGGCTCATATGCACCAGGCAGCTCAAACCAATAGTCTTCGATAAAGCCGTCGTCGTATTGAACTTGCCCGGTTATCCGGGTGCGACCATTCAGCTGACTTGTTTTCTCGACGTTTAGTAGGCGCATGGCAAGTCCGTATTCTCGACTATCAGTTTTAATTTGGATTACCGCTTGATAATTTCAGCGGCCAAGTTACTTATCTAAAAACTAACAAGTATCGAAAACACGTTTTACCACAAGCGTTAATTTCCAGCCCTTTCCTTTCTGAAATTTAATAATAGACTTGGTTGACGCACTGTTTCTTTCGGGAAAAACAGTAGTTACAAGATAAATTCTTACAAACCAGCAAGTTACTACCGTCCATATTGACGCACTTGTTCTAACCCCGCTATTACAAGCGCCTCAACTCTGCGCACGACACCACTCCGGTTCTCCACCCAAAAGTAAGCGCTGGCATCCTACGTCGGCATGTCGCCGGGCAGTGACGGTATGAGCTTGGATCGCATCGCCGTAATGCGACATTTCGTGTCTGAACAAGCCTCGAATTAACGCAAACTTGCGATCGACGTTTGGCAGCGTGAAGGATCGGGCAAGATCTTGACGCAAAAAAACAACTTTCGCCCATCAATATTTGCAATTATTATAACCATGAGTAAACGGACATAATAATGGAAAAAAACATTCCTTATCTCGATGGTTGGCGCGGCGCAGCAATCAGTTGCTTGCTCATAGGACATTTTTTCGCGATTCCAGGACTAAATCTGGGCACCGTCGGGGTGGGCCTGTTTTTCGTCCTCTCAGGCTTGTTGATGGCGAATGTTCTGTTCGTCAAGGAAGTAGGCTTCGGAACATTTTATCGGCGGCGCGTCGCACGGGTTTTCCCATCAGTGGCCGTTTATCTTGCAGTCATCCTTGGCGTATGGGTCGTTACCGGTCAACCGGTTTCGGCTACGGAATTTTTTTCCGCCCTTACGTTCACGAATAACTATTTTGTGGTCGACCGATGGGTAATGCCTCTTGGGCATATCTGGTCGCTGAGTGTCGAAGAACATTCATATGTCATTCTTTCGCTCGCCGCATTGTGGTGCCGTACGCATGAAGGTCGTGGCAGGTCCGCAATCGGCCTGATCCTGGCGGTGATCATCGCTGCAATCGCGGTCTACACACTCGTGCCTTCTGCGAAGGTAAGCGGGTACCATTCCCATACCGAGGTAGCGTCGCTGGGTATTTTTGCGGCTGGATTCATTTTCTTGAGTATGACCGTGGGTGGCGTGCGCTTGAGCCGCCCTTGGGTTTCACCAATAGCGCTGATGATCGGCGGCGCAGCCTACTGGTGGTCAGTCCCGCCAGGCCTACGGCTGATTGCCGGTCCCATTGCGTTTGCCGTGGCGATCAATGCCATGGCCGGTGCCCCCGGCTGGTATCGTTCGATCTTCGAGTTTGGATGGCTGCGCAGGCTCGGGACCTGTTCGTTCTCGCTGTATCTATGGCAGCAGCCCTTCTATCAACTCTACCGCCACCATGGCATGTCGCCAGTTCTGGGCCTCATCCTGGCTTCGACCGCCGGGTGGGCAGCTTTCCACCTGATCGAGCACCCGGCGCGCTTGTACCTAAATAAACGATGGGGCGCGAAACCAGGTGTGGTGATTGATCCGGAATCCAGCAACATTCGGGCTGAAATCTAGTGTTCAGCCAAGGTCTCGCGACGCCCGGCGGCTGGCAACATGACGCTGGCTGTTGCGTTTGCCGACGTTTGCAACGAAATAGAAAAAGCCCACTTGCGAGTGGGCTTTGTCATGAATCGGTTCAGGCGAGGACAGGAATCGAACCTGTCTGGGCGGCGTTGCAAGCCGCTGCATAACCTCTTTGCTACCTCGCCGAAGAGAATCCTACGCCCCTGCCAGACGCGCGCTGTGCGCTGGCTCAAGAGTCGAGCGCCCAAGGCCGCCGCCGGCAGACGGCGGCGCGCAATGGCATACTGGCTGGCCCGACTTCAGGACCACCATGAATACAGATAAACGATTAAGTTTCGAGGAACTGACGCAGCTGGCGACGGCATCGGCAGCCGTCACGCAGGACTGTACTTGCGCCATCGACTCCTTCCGCGAATGGACGCGCATTCCGGCAGCCTTCCCGGAGCAGCAGGTGCGCGCCCTTGGCACGCTGGTCGAGGATCCCTACGCCGAAGCGAGCTACGACGAATACCATCCGCACAAGACGAACTACTGGTCGGCGGAGGCGCCGATCGCCTGGCGCCACTATCCCTACAACCGCTGCGGCGTGTTCCAGTGCAGCGTGTGCGGGCGATGCTGCCTGAAGTACGTGGAAGCCGGCGGCTATTACGTCGAGCCGCGCATCCGCGCCCTCGATCCGGCACTGCTGGTGGACGCGCCGCTCAGCGCATGAAGGGCCAGGCCAGCACGCGCTTCACGTGCAGCAGCGGGCGCGCGGTCAGGTAGGCGCCCGCCGCACCGAAGGCCAGCAGGCAGCGCAGGTCGCCGATGACGGCGAGCCAGACGCCGGCGACGGTGACGAAGGACAGCAGCAGCATCAGCAGCAGCTCGATGCTGAGGAAAAACGGCGAGGCCTGGCGCCAGGCGCGCAGCACCAGTGCGCCGGCTTCTTTGATGTTCTTGATCTCTTGACTCATGATCGTTCGGCCGGCAAGCGGCGGTGGGCAACCGGCGATTATAGAGCAATCCGCCGGCTACTGCCCGGTCTGCCGCGCCAGCGCCACGAAGGCGTGCAGGTAGTCGGTATCCCAGTCCGCCTCGCGCGCGCCGAGGTGGATGTGCTTCTGGATCCCCGTCGGCCCGAGCCGCAAGGTATGCAGGCGCAGCTGCGGCGCGTAATCCGTCACCAGCCATTTCGGCAGCGCTGTCACCCCGCGGCCGCTGGCCACCATCTGCAGCATGATGTCGGTGGTCTCGATGGTCTTGTGCCGGCGCGGCCTGCAGTTGGCCGGCAGCAGGAACATGGTGTAGACGTCGAGGCGGTCGATCGGCACCGGATAGGTGATCAGGGTTTCCTCGATCAGCTGCTCCGGCCTCACCTCTTCCTGGCCGGCCCAGGGATGGTGTTCGTGTACCACCAGCACCTGCTCGTAGCCGAACACCGGCTCGAAGCGCAGGCCGGGACGCAGCACCGGATCGGGCGTGACGACCAGGTCGATCTCGTAGCCCAGCAAGGCTGCGATGCCGCCGAACTGGAACTTCTGCTTGACGTCGACGTCGACCAGCGGCCACGCCTCCAGATAGGGCGTCACCACTTTCAGCAGCCACTGGTAGCAGGGATGGCACTCCATGCCGATGCGCAGCGTGCCGCGCTCCCCCTGCGCGAACTGGGCCAGCTGCTGCTCCGCCAGCACCAGCTGCGGCAGCAGGCGCTGGGCCACCGCGAGCAGGTAGTCGCCGGCCTGGGTCAGGCGCAGCGAGCGGCCTTCGCGGATCCAGATCTCGGTGCCGGCATGCTGCTCCAGCTTGCGCATGCTGTGGCTCAGCGCCGACTGGGTCAGGTGCAGCACCTCGGCGGCGGCCGTGACTGATCCCTGGCGTTTCACTTCGAGGAGGATTTCCAGATGGGCGCGCTCGAGCATATATGAATGAAATCGATGGATACGTGAAAAATGACCATTTTACTTCATGACAAAGCACCAATAACATGAATGAAATAAATCATTCATGGAGTTGGCATGACCACTATTCATAACCTGGGATTCCCGCGCATCGGCGTCAAACGCGAACTGAAATTCGCGCTGGAGGCTTACTGGAAGGGCGAATCCTCACGCGAGACGCTCCAGCAACTGGGTGCCGGGCTGCGCGCACGCCACTGGCAGGACCAGGCCGGCCTCGATCTCGTGCCGGTGGGCGACTTCTCCTTCTACGACCAGGTGCTCGACATGAGCTTCACCCTCGGCAACCTGCCCGAGCGCGTGCAGGGCTTCCACGGCGACGCGCTCGACAACTACTTCCGCGTGGCGCGCGGCCGCTCGGCGCAATCGGCCGAAGAGCATGCGGGCTGCTGCGGCGGGGTCGCGGCCGGCGAGATGACCAAGTGGTTCGACACCAACTACCACTACATCGTGCCGGAGTTCTCGGCCGGGACCGAATTCAGGCTCGACGCCTCGCGCCTGCTCGCCCAGCTGGCCGAAGCCAGGTCCCAGGGCGTGAAAGCCAAGCCGGTGATCCTCGGCCCGGTCAGCTACCTGGCGCTGGGCAAGGCGAAGGATGGCGCCGACAAGCTGGCCCTGCTGCCCGCCCTGCTGAACGTCTACGCGCAACTGCTGTGCGTCCTCGCCGAACAGGGCGTGACATGGGTGCAAGTGGACGAACCGATCCTGGTGACGGAGCTCGACGCCGACTGGCAGCACGCCGTCAACAGCGCCTACCACCACCTCAAGGCCTGCCCGGTCAAGCTGCTGCTGGCGACCTACTTCGGCCAGCTGCAGGAAAACCTCTATCTGGCCGCCAACCTGCCGGTGGCCGGGCTGCACGTCGACGCCATCCGCGGCCGCGAGGACGTCCGTCCGCTGCTGAATCTCCTGCCCAACCACAAGGTGCTGTCGCTGGGCGTGATCGACGGCCGCAATATCTGGAAGACCGACCTGAACGCGCTGCTGGACTGGCTGGAGCCGATTGCAAGCAGCCTGGGCGAGCGCCTGTGGATCGCACCGTCCTGCTCGCTGCTGCACGTGCCGGTGGACCTGGGCAGCGAACGGAAGCTCGATGCGGAGATCAAGTCCTGGCTCGCCTTCGCCCTGCAGAAGCTCGACGAGTTGCGGGTGCTGGCCCAGGCCCTGCGCGGCGGCCGCGAGTCCGTGAAGGAGGCGCTGGCGGACAATGCCGCCGCCCTGGCCGCGCGCCGCGCCTCGCCGCGCGTGAACGATCCGGTGGTGCGGGCCGCGGTCAAGGCGGTCGACCCCGCCGTCGGCTGCCGCGACAGCGCCTACGCCGAACGGGCCGCGCTGCAGGCCGCCCTGCTCCGCCTGCCGGCCTACCCGACCACCACCATCGGCTCCTTCCCGCAGACGCCCGAGATCCGCCAGGCGCGCAGCAGCCACAAGGCCGGCCTGCTGGACGATGCCGGCTACCGGGCGGCGATGCGCGCCGAGATCGAGCGCAGCGTGCGCGAACAGGAAGCCCTCGGCCTGGACGTGCTGGTGCACGGCGAGGCCGAGCGCAACGACATGGTCGAGTACTTCGGCGAGCAGCTCGACGGCTACGCCTTCAGCCAGTACGGCTGGGTCCAGTCCTACGGTTCGCGCTGCGTCAAGCCGCCCATCCTGTTCGGCGACATCAAGCGCCCGCGCGCGATGACGGTCGACTGGATCGCCTACGCCCAGTCGCTGACGGACAAGCCGATGAAGGGCATGCTGACCGGCCCGGTGACCATCCTGAACTGGTCCTTCGTGCGCGACGACCAGCCGCGCGCCGAGTCCTGCCGCCAGCTGGCGCTGGCGATCCGCGCGGAAGTGCTGGACCTGGAGCGGGCCGGCGTGCGCGTGATCCAGATCGACGAAGCCGCCCTGCGCGAAGGCCTGCCGCTGCGCCGCGCGCAATGGCAGGACTACCTGGACTGGGCGATCGAGTCCTTCCGCATCGCCGCCAACGGCGTGCGGGACACGACCCAGATCCACACCCATATGTGCTATTCGGAGTTCAACGACATCATCGCGGCGATCGCCGGCATGGATGCGGACGTGATCACCATCGAGACCTCGCGCTCCAGCATGGAGCTGCTGGACGCCTTCGACCACTTCCGCTATCCGAACGAGATCGGCCCGGGCGTCTACGACATCCACTCGCCCAACATCCCGACTACCGAACACATCGTGCAGCTGATGAAGAAGGCGGCCGAGCGCATTCCGGCCGAGCGGCTGTGGGTCAATCCGGATTGCGGCCTGAAGACGCGCCAGTGGGCCGAGGTGATCCCGGCGCTGAGCAATATGGTGGCCGCGGCCAGGGAGCTGCGCGCCGCGGCTTGAAAGGCCTGCTCAGCTCAATCGCTGCCGGAGGCGGCAAAGGCCGGGGAAGCCTCGCCGCGCCCGACCCGCTTCACCAGCAGCTGGTCGATGCGGTAATGGTCGACGTCCAGCACCTCGAAGCGCATGCCCTCGTACTCCACGCTGTCGGTGGGCTTGGGCACCTTGCGCAGCATGTACATCATGAAGCCGGCCGCGGTTTCGTAGTGCTCTTCCTCGGGCAGGGAATCGAGCTCGAGCACGCGCTTCATGTCCGCCACCGGGGTGCTGCCGTCGATCAGCCAGGAGCCGTCTTCGCGCCGCAGGGCCTGCTGGTCGGCTTCCATCGGGCTGCCCCACTTGCCCATCACCGTCACCATGATGTCGCTGAGGGTGATCACGCCGACCACCAGCGCATATTCGTTGATCACCACCGCGAAGGTCTCCTTGGTGGCGCGGAAGCGGTCCAGCAGTTCGGACAGGGTCAGGCTGTCGGGAATCATCAGCACCGTGCGGATGCTCGATTCGTTCAGCTGGAAGCCGGAGCGCTTGTGCAGCAGGCCCACCAGGATGTCGCGCGTGTCGACATAGCCGATCACGCGGTCGATCACGCCGTCGCAGACCGGGAACTTGGACAGCGCATGGGTCGCGATCTTCTGGCGGATGCTGTCTTCCGGCTCGCTCAGGTTGAAGAACACCACGTTCTCGCGGGTCGTCATGGTGGACGTCACCGCCCGCGACTCGAGTTCGAAGACGTTCTCGATGAAGTGCTGCTCCTGCTTCTGCAGCACGCCGGCCTGGGCGCCGGCTTCCACCACCGCCGAGATCTCGTCGAAGGTGATGCGGTCTTCGCGCGTGGTGTCGATGCCGAAGACCCGGAACAGCATGTTCGCCACCTTGTTCAGCGCCCAGGAGAAGGGCTTGAAGAAGCGGATGATGAACAGGACCGGCCGGATCACGGCCATCGCCGTGCTCTCCGGCGCGATCATCGCCAGGCGCTTGGGCATCAGGTCGGCGAACAGCACGAACAGGGTCGTGACGAACACGAAGGACAGGGCGAAAGCCAGGTTCTCGCGCCCCGGCCCCGCATACACCACCGACAGCCAGTCGAAGAAGAATGGCCGCAGGGCCCCTTCGCCGAGGATACCGCCGAGGATGGCGATCGCATTCAGGCCGATCTGCGAGGCCGCGAAGAAATCGGCCGATTGCGCTTGCAGCGATATGACCTTGTGGGCGCGCTCGTCGCCTGCCTCGGCCAGCAGCTTGAGTTTGATTTTGCGTGCGCCGGCCAGCGAGATCTCCGTCAGGGACAGGAAGCCGGCGGCAAGCACCAATACGGCCAGTAGGGCCAAATGTTCGAACAAGTTCATGGGACACCCGGGACTTTGTTATCACTTTAGCATATACCCGGGATGCGAAGCCAACCCGGCGGCTATCCCGTCACGCCGACGATGACGCTCGAGGCCTTGAACATCGCCATCGCCGCCGCCCCTTCCGCTAGCGCCAGCGACTCCGCGCTCTCGTTGGTGATCACCGCCGCCACCGTGCCGCCGCCCGGCAGGTCCAGCACCACCTCGGTATTCACCGCGCCCGGCGTCAGGCGCGAGATCGTCCCCTGCAGGCGGTTGCGCGCCGAGAAGCGCGCGCCATCCGCTTGCGTCACCAGGATCACCGAGGACGACTTGATGAGGGCGAAGGCCTGGCGGCCCGGCTGCAGGCCGAGGGTCTCGGTGCTTTCGCGGGTGACGATGGCGACCAGCTTGTGGCCGCCGGCGATGTCGAGTTCGATCTCGTCGTTGACGGCGCCCGGCTTGACGCCGGTGACGGTGCCGAAGAACTGGTTGCGTGCGCTGGTCTTCATATTCAGTCTGCTGATCAGGTTCAGGTCGTCGGCCACGCCGGCCGCCTGGCGGTTGAGTTGTTCGACAAAATCCCGGTGCACTTGTTCGAGCCGGCGGAAGTTCTTCACCAGCTGCTCGCCGCGCGCGGTCAGGCGGGTCCCGCCGCCGCCCTTGCCGCCGGTCTGGCGTTCGACCAGGGCTTCGCCGGCCAGGTTGTTCATCGCATCGATGGCGTCCCAGGCGGYCTTGTAGCTCATCTTGATGGCCCTGGCGGCCTGGCTGATCGAGCCGGTCTCGGCCACCTTGGCCAGCAGGCCGACCCGCCCGGGGCCGCCGAAGTTCTCGCCGCCCACCGTCATCCACACCATGCCCCGCAATGCAAATTCCTTGTCCATCTCTTCCCCCGATCCAGGCGCCACGATAACAGATGCCAAGATGAAAATAACGCTATATACTCACAAATATAACGCTTCGGAGCCATCATCCATGAAACGACTTGCCGGCCTGCTGGCCACGATATTGACGACCGCCGGCGCCCATGCCGGCGAGGTGCAGGTGGCGGTCGCCGCGAATTTCACCGCGCCCATGCAGAAGATCGCCGACGCCTTCGCCCAGGACACCGGACACAAGGCCGTGCTCGCCTTCGGCGCCACCGGCAAGTTCTATGCGCAGATCACGAACGGCGCGCCGTTCGAAGTCCTGCTGGCGGCCGACGTCGAGACCCCGGCCAGACTCGAGGCCGAAAAGCAGGCCGTGCCCGGCACCCGCTTCACCTACGCCACCGGCAAGCTGGTGCTGTGGTCGGCAAAGGAAGGCTATGTCGACAGCCAGGGCAAGGTGCTGCAGGACGGGCACTTCGCCCACCTGTCGATCGCCAATCCGAAGGCCGCGCCCTACGGCGCCGCCGCGGTCGAGACCCTCACCACGCTGAAGCTCTACCAGCACCTGCAGCCGAAGATCGTCCAGGGCGAGAACATCGCCCAGGCCCACCAGTTCGTCAGCACCGGCAATGCGGAACTCGGCTTCGTCGCCCTGTCCCAGGTGTCGCGCGACGGCAGGTTCACGTCCGGCTCCGGCTGGATCGTCCCCGAGTCCATGCACAGCCCGATCCGCCAGGACGCCGTCATCCTGCTCAAGGGCGCCGCCAATCCGGCCGCCAGGGCCCTCAGCGACTACCTCAAATCCGACAAGGCAAAAGGCATCATCCGCGCCTACGGCTACGAAATCTGAACCTGGATGGACGCCGCCGACCTCGCCGCCATCTGGCTGACCCTGAAGCTCGCCACCGTCGTCACCCTGCTGCTGCTGGTGCTCGGCACGCCCGTCGCCTGGTGGCTGGCGCGCACCCGCTCGCGCCTGAAGAACGCGGTGGCGGCGGTGGTGGCGCTGCCGCTGGTGTTGCCGCCCACGGTGATCGGCTTCTACCTGCTGGTCGTGATGGGGCCGAACGGCTTCCTGGGCAAGCTCACCAGCACCCTCGGCCTGGGGCTGCTGCCCTTCACCTTCACGGGACTGGTGCTGGCTTCGGTGCTGTATTCGATGCCCTTCGTCGTGCAGCCGCTGCAGAACGCCTTCGAGGCGATCGGCGAGCGCCCGCTCGAAGTGGCGGCGACCCTGCGCGCCAGTCCATGGGATGCCTTCTGGAGCGTGGCGGTGCCGTTGGCGCGTCCCGGCTTCCTGACCGCGGCGGTGCTGGGCTTCGCGCACACGGTGGGCGAGTTCGGCGTCGTGCTCATGATCGGCGGGAACATCCCCGACCGCACGCGCGTCGTCTCGGTGCAGATCTACGACCACGTCGAAGCGCTCGAATACGCGCAGGCGCACTGGCTGTCGGCGGCCATGCTGGTGTTCAGCTTCGCGGTGCTGCTGGCCCTGTACACCTTCAATCCGCAATCGCTGAAGGGACGCCGATGATGGAAGATGCTGGAATTCGCGTACGCCTGCACCTGCAGCGCGACGCGTTCGCGCTGGACGTCGACCTGCACCTGCCGGGCCAGGGCATCACGGCCCTGTTCGGCCCCTCGGGCTCCGGCAAGACCACCTGCCTGCGCGCCATCGCCGGCCTGGAGCGCGCGCCGGGCGGCTATGTGGCGGTCGGTGGCGAGGTCTGGCAGGACGAGGCGGCCGGCATCTTCGTCCCGGTGCACAAGCGCGCCCTCGGCGTCGTGTTCCAGGAAGCCAGCCTGTTCGCCCACCTGAGCGTGCGCGCCAACCTGGAGTTCGGCCGCAAGCGGGTGCCGCCGGCCGCGCGCCGCTTCGAGCCGGAAGCGGTGGCCGCCCTGCTCGGCATCGACCACCTGCTCGAGCGCCGGCCGGACCGGCTGTCCGGCGGCGAGCGCCAGCGGGTGGCGATCGCGCGCGCCCTGCTGGCCTCCCCGCGCCTGCTGCTGATGGACGAGCCGCTGGCGGCCCTCGACCTGCGCCGCAAGCAGGAGATCCTGCCCTACCTGGAGCGCCTGCACGACGAGCTCTCGGTGCCGATCGTCTACGTCAGCCACGCGCCGGACGAGGTGGCGCGCCTGGCCGACCATCTGGTGCTGCTGGACGCCGGCCGCGTGGTCGCCAGCGGCCCGCTGACCGAGACCCTGGCGCGCGCCGACCTGCYGCCCGCCTTCGTGGACGACGCCGGCGTGGTGCTCGACACCATCCTCGAAGGCCACGAGGACGATGCCCTGTCGCGCCTGGCCTTCGCCGGCGGCGTGCTGCGCGTCGGCCGGCGCCATGAAGCGATCGGCAGCCGCCTGCGCTGCCGCATCCATGCGCGCGACGTCAGCCTGGCGCTGTCGCGCCCGCTCGACTCCAGCATCGTCAACCTGCTGCCCGCCGTGGTGACGGCGACCGCCGCCACCGATACGCCGGGCCACGTGCTGGTGCAGCTGCGCATGGGCGAGACGCCGCTGCTGGCGCGCATCACCGAGCGTTCGCGGCGCGAGCTGGGCATCGGCGCGGGACGCGAACTGTGGGTACAGATCAAGGGGGTGGCACTGCTGCGCTAGTTTGCATAACGAAAATTTAATGTGTTGTAAGCAATAGTTACAGTTTACCAACTTCCTCTTCCGCCGCGCTAAGGTAATCAGGAGCAATCTCCCCCTACCTTACCGATGCCGCTCTCCACACTTCTCGTAGAAAACGATCCGCTCACGCGTCAGGCCGTGGTCTACCTGCTGGACGGGCTGAAGCACGTGCCGGTCGCCTTCGTGGACCTCGCTTGCGCCGCCGGCGTCCTCGAGTCGCTCCGGGTCGACCTGGCGATCATCAGCCTGGGCTTGCGCGACCCCGACGGCGGCACGGTGGCGGCACGGCTCAAGAAGCTGCAAGGGCATCTGAAAGTGATCGTGGTGGGCGGGCGCCAGCCACAGGCGCCGGCGACATCGATCGACGCCTGGGTACAAAAGCCTTTGTGCCTGAAAGCGCTGGCGGCAGCAATCGAACGCGCCATGTCCCCGGCAGCGCAGGATGGCGCAAATGGTGAAGTAGCGCAGGGCTATTTGCACTCGCCACTGTTTGAATCCAAAACCGAATCCGCTACGTATATGGGTCAAAGCGCCTGACGGCTGAAGAGCGACGCTCGGAACCGCAGCGCTTCCAGGCGGGGACTTTTCCCCGGATCGACCACTTTCTGGAGACCCATATGAAGCGCACCCTCTTCCTGTCCTCGGCATGCCTGTGCGCCGTCCTGTCCGCCTGCGGTGGCGGCAATGACGACAAGCCGATGGCCCAATTTCCTCAGAACAATGATATCTGGCTGGCCCTGGGCGGCGACGCCAAGGCGCCGGCGGCGGTCGGCAAGGTCGTCGACGACGCCGTCGCCGGCCTGCTCGCCGATCCGAAGGAAGCCCCTTATTTCGCCGTCGTCGGCAAGCCGGGCCACGACTCGCCCGACCGCCTGAAGGCCTGCCTGCGCCTGCAGTTCAACGCCGTGCTCGGCGGCCCCTATTCCTATCCCGGCCCCGTCACCGCCGACGGCACCACCCAGACCTGCGAAGACATGGTCACGGCCCACAAGGACCTCGGCATTCCCGGCTGCGTGTTCGACCAGTTCATCGTCGACCTGGCGGCGGTCATGAAACAGGACGGCGTACCGGACGCTTACATCAATCGCGTGGCGCCGACCCTGGTCGGACTGAAGGGCTCCATCGTCTCCGGCGCACCGGTCTACCTTGGCCCGAACACCGCGGCCAACTGCCAGTCATGAACACGCTCAGCCGCCCTCTCCAACTGGGCGCCGGCATCGGCGGCGCCGTGCTGCTGGCGCTCGGCGCGATCGGCTGGATGCACACGCCCTCCGGCCTGCGCTTCCTGGCTGCCGCCGGCGTCCCCTGCCCGGTACGCACGGTGACCCCGGAACAGGTCGCCCAATTGCGCAAGGTGGGGCTGGCCTCGATCCGCGGCAGCGTACCTGCGCCTGCCCGTCCGGCATTGGCGGGCATGCAGCTCGACCGGACCACCGAAGCCGAGGCCCTGGCCCTGCTCGGGCGCGCCCATGCGCAATGCGAAGCGCAGCTGCGCGGCTACCGCCACCTGCGCTGCCGCGGCATCGACGCCGGCACGCTGGCGCTGGACGGGCCGCCGGTCAGCGAACTGTGGCTGAGCTTCGGCCCGGCCGGCCGCCTGGTCGGCGTCGACGTCTACCGGCGCGGCATGGATGCGGCCTCGCTGCGCACGGTATGGTCCTCGGCCGCCGCCCGCCTGCGCAGCGCCCTCGGCGCGCCGACCGTGACGCTGGGCGATCCGGCGCCGGAAGCGCTGGCGGCGCTGCCGATCCAGACCGCCCGGCTTCAATACCGCTATGCGGACTATCTCGCGACCGTCACGGCCTCCCACCTGCCACAGAGCGGGCTGTCGGTGCGCGAGCAGTACCTGTCCGCGAAGGAGGACACCATAAATTGATGAATTTAACGCAAGCATGAGATGAAACGCTACAATGGTTTCATCTCGCCAATCACAGGGCCGCCGTGAGCAGGGAATTCGACGAAAACGAGGATCTGCGCCGGCTGCTTGCCGCCGTGGCGCTCGGGGACAGGAAGGCCTTCCGCACCTTGTACGACGCGACGTCGGCCAGGCTGTTCGGCTTTGCCCTGCGCATCCTGAGGAAGGATGAGCTGGCGGAAGAAGCGCTGCAGGACGCCTTCGTCTCGATCTGGCACGCGGCATCGAGCTACCAGGTGCATCTTTCGGCGCCGCTGACCTGGATGGCGGCCATCGTGCGCAACAAGGCCCTGGACGCGTACCGCCGCCTGCAGGCCAGCGGGGAAACCGCTTTCGCGGCGGGCGACTGCGACCCCGTCGAAGCGCTGCAGGACAGCGCCGCCGGACCGCAGGAACGCGCCCAGCTCTCGCGCGAAGCGCTGGCGCTGGCCGCCTGCATGGAAAGGCTGGCAAGCCGCCAGCGCCAGGCGATCGGCATGGCCTACCTGCACGAGCTGTCGCACAATGAGGTAGCGACCCGGCTCGGTCTTCCTCTCGGCACCGTGAAGACCTGGATCCGCCGCGGTCTCGAGCGCCTGCGCGACTGCCTGACGAAGGGAGAGACTGCATGAACATCCGGGACAACGCCGTCCTGCGGGAAAGGCTGGCGGCCGAATACGCGCTCGGCACCCTGCGCGGTCCGGCACGGCGCCGCTTCGAGACCTGGCTCCGCGGCGACGCCGCCCTGCGCGCGGCCGTCTCCAGCTGGCAGGGACGGCTGGCCGCGATGGCGGAGATGGGCCGACCGGTCACGCCGCCGGCACGCGTCTGGGGCGGCATCGAACGCCGCCTGCAGCTGTCGCCGGCACCGTGGTGGCAGTTCTGGCGGGTGGACGCAGCACGGCCCTGGGCCGGGCTCGCATTCTTCGCCAGCGCCGCCGCAGTGGTCCTGGCCGTGCTGCTGGCCGGGCGCGGCGAAGCGCCGCTGCCGCGGCAGGTCGCGGCCCTTGCCGACGCGCAGGCGCGTACCGCCCTCGTCGTCACCGCGGATCCGGCACGCCGGCGCCTCCACGTCCAGGTCGCACAGGACGTACGCGTACCGGACGACCGCACCCTGCAGCTGTGGGCGATCGCCCGCGACGGCAAGCCGCGCTCGCTCGGCATCCTGCCCGACAACCGCAGCGCCGAGTTGGCGCTCGACCAGCGCGCCATCGGCCCGGACGTGATGCTGCTGGCGATCAGCCTGGAGCCGAAAGGCGGTTCGCCGAATCCGGATGCGCCGACCGGGCCGGTGCTGTACAAGGGTGGCTGGACGCGGCTTTGAGTGACCTTGAGTGGGCGTCATGTTCGGATATGTGCGCCTTCGAACGGACCGCCGCCGCCCGGCCTGCCTTAATGAGATCGCACGCCAATAACAATCCGCCGTCCAGGCACACAGGAGATCGACATGGGTAATCTCGACTCACAGACATCAATCATGCTGGCCGTTGTTGTGGTTCTCGTTCTGATTGCGCTAGCCGCATGGTACTTTTTCCAAAAAAAGCAATCCGAGCGATTGCAGCAACGCTTCGGTCCGGAATACGGCCGAGCCGTGGATGAACTTGGAAACCGGGCAAAGGCCGAGGCGGAGCTCAAGGCGCGGGAAGAGCGTGTCGGAAAGCTGAATATCGTGCCCCTTGAGCCATCCGAAGCTGCCAGATTCAGTCAAGCGTGGGCGAATGTGCAGGCCAGTTTCGTCGACAATCCAAAGGGCGTCGTCGCCCTGGCCGATCAGCTGGTTCGCGAGCTGATGGCGAAACGTGGCTATCCCGTGGCCGATTTCGAGCATCGCGCGGCCGACATCTCCGTCGATCATCCGGCGGTTGTGGAGAATTACCGCGCCGCGCAAGTCATCGCCGCGCGCGATGCGCGCGGCGAAGCCACCACCGAAGACCTGCGCAACACGGTGGTGCATTACCGGGTTCTCTTCAATGAGCTGCTCGAGGTGAAGTAGGCGCTCTTATTCGCTGAGCACCACACGATTCCGCCCGGCAGCCTTGGCGCGGTACAGCGCCGCATCGGCCAGCCGCATCAGGTTATCCGGGTTCCCTGCCTCCCGCCCCGGCTGGACCGCGATGCCGACGCTGATCGTCACCTGCCCCGAGGCCGCACCCGCGTGGTCGATGTGCAGGACTTCGATCGCCGCGCGCAGCGCCTCCCCGATGTCGCGGGCTTCGTCCGCGCCGGTGTTGGGCAGCACGATCGAAAACTCTTCGCCGCCGTAGCGCGCGGTCAGGTCGCCGGCGCGCCGCGTGCCGGCGGCCAGCGCATGCGCGACCCGCACCAGGCAGGCATCGCCGGCCTGGTGGCCGTAGCGGTCGTTGAATTTCTTGAAGTGGTCGACGTCGAGCATGACGACGGCCAGCGGCTGGCCGAGGCGGGCCACGCGCGCGCATTCGGCGCGCAGCACCTCGTCGAAATGGCGGCGGTTGGCGAGGCCGGTGAGACCGTCGGTGATGGACAGCGTCGCCAGCTTGCGGTTGGCGTCTTCGAGCTGCGCGGTGCGCTCGGCGACGCGCTGTTCGAGGCTGTCGTGCAGCCTGGCGCTGGCGATCGAGATCATGGCCTGGGCGCCGAGCATGCGCAGGAACTCCACGCGTTCCGCGGTGAAGGAGGCTTCGGCCAGCCGGTTCTCGAAGTACAGCACGCCGTCGATGCGGCCGCCGTGCCGGATCGGCAGGCACATCGCGGCGCGCGGCTGCAGGCGCTGCACATAGGGGTCGGCGGCAAAGCGCGAGGCCGCTGCGATATTGTCTTCGATGACTTCCTGGCCGGTGCGGATCACGTAGCGCAGCACCGACAGCGGGAACTGCGGATCGGCGGCGGCGTCCAGGTCGATCGGGCGCGACTGCAGCACCGTGACGCCTTCGCCATCCTTCTCCTCATCGATGCTGGCTTCCAGCCGGCAGACGCCATCGGTCAGCAGCAGCAGGCGCGCCACCTGGCCGCCGGAGTTCTCCAGCACGATGGACACCAGGCGCTGCAGCACATTGCGCAGCCCGACCTCGTTCGACAGGATCTGGGTCGCCTTCAGCAGCGAGACCAGGTCGAGGGCGCTGGCGCCGTTGGCGTGGGTTTGCGTGTGGGTGCCGGAATGCGGGAGCGTGGTGCGTCCGTCCACCTTCGACAGCAGGCCGCCGTGGCGCGCGCGCAGCTGCGCGATCTTGCCCTCGGCGCCCCATTGGCCGTAACGCGCGAAGGCGTCCCTGATGAAGACCGCGGCCACGCGCGGCTGCCCCTGCTCCAGCCAGCATTCGCCGCACAGCTCGTTCGCCAGCGCCTGCACGTTGACGTAGCCGGCCAGGCCGGCGGCGTCGATCGCCTGCTGGTAGCAGCGCGTGGCCAGCGGCAGGTCCTGGCGCAAGCGCGCCAGCTCGGCCTGTACCAGCAGGTCTTTTGCGCCGAGATTCTCCGGGCCGATGCCGGCCCAGTGGGCGAGGCTGGACCGCAGCGCCTCGATCCGCTCCAGCAGTTCGCCGGCGTCGGGTCGTGCCGGCTCGCGCCGCAGGGCGCGGATCAGGATCAGCACCGCGTAGAAACTCGATTCGGGCACCTTGGCCTGGCYGCGCATGATCGCGGTGATGATGCCGAGCTGGCCGGCCAGCGCCTCGGCATCGGCGGCGTCGAACAGGTAGGCGTTGCGGATCTTCCCCTGCAAAAAATAGGCATTGTAGAGGCGCGAAGCGCCGTACTGCTCGAGGAAGCGCGCCTCGCTGAACGCGTGATCGTCGTAGCTGTCGCTGCGCGCCGTCAGGCCCATCAGGGACTTGATCGGTTGGAGCGCGCCGGCGACGCAGCAGTCGGCCATCGCCTGCTGTCCATTGGCGCGCATCAGCGCCAGGTCGTGCTCGACGTCCTGCATCAGGTCCGGCAGGTAGTCGCCGAGGATGATCCTCTCGGTCGCGCGCACGGCCGCCACCACGCCGACCTGCACGAAATCGCCGATTTCCAGCGCCCAGCCGAAGGCTTCCTCGTACAGGGCGTCGGAGCTGCGCAGCGGACGCGTCCAGTGATTGCACATGGCGGCGAACATCAGGGTGGTCTGGATGCGAATCTGCACGTTGGCGCGGCTCCTGGCCAGCGCCAGCGCCATCGCGCCGAAGCGATAGCTACGCTCGAAGTCGCCGCTTTGCAGCGCGAAATGCGTCGCGTAGGCGACGTAGCCGGCGGCGCTGAAGTCGCTTTTTCCCTCTTGCATGGAGAGATGGGTCATCTCCAGCGGCATCAGTCCGCTTATATCCTGCGTGCCGGCATAATACGCGGCCATCCACAGGCCGTGCATCAGCTGCAGCGCCGCCACCGCGGCCGGATCGCGCATCTCGCCCGCCGCCAGCAGCTCCTCGGGATCGTGGCCCTGGTGCAGGCGCATGGTGTCGGCCATGAGTTCGTCGAAGCGCGCCTTCAGCAGGGCCGCCTCGTGCGGGATGTCGACGCCCAGCAGCGCCAGCCCTTCGCGCAGCACGGCGATGGCGTCCGGCAGGCGGCCCTGCAACTGGTACTGGTGGGCCTGGACGGAAATGCAGCGCACCTGTTCGAGGGGCGTGCGGCTGTGCGCGCGCACCTGCGGGTAGATCGCCTCGGCGGCGTCGAACCGGCCGCACAGGTAACAGGCTTCGGCGGCGCCGAGCTGGAGGTCGACCCAGAGGCCGGCGTGGTGCTGCCATGCATCCGCCGGCAGCAGCTCGAGGCCGATGTGCATGTGCTCCAGCGTGGCCTGGAAGGCCGCGGAACGGCGCGCCCTGGCGCCGGCGCGCAAGTTCAGCCCGGCGAGCTGCAGGCGCTCGGCGGGGTCCTGGATCAAGCCGCGGCCGGCGTTGAGCTGCTCGACGATCTCGAACAATTTGCCGTCCTGCCGCTCCGGCGCCGTGTCCCGCAGCAGCAGGCGGCCGATGCGCAGGTGGTTGGCGCCGCGCGCGCCGGCGTCGAGGACTTCGTAGGCCGCCTGCTGCACGCGGTCGTGCAGGAAGCGGTAGCCGATGCCGCTGCTGCCGGCGGCGGGGCCGGCATCCGCATCGAGGTATTTGTAGCGTTCGTCGAGCGGCTGGATCAGCCCCGCATCGAGCGCCGGCCACAGGTCCTGCTGCGTGCGCCAGGCGGCGCGTTCGACCACCAGGGCCAGCGTGTCGAGCGTGAAGCGGTTGCCGATCGAGGCGGCCAGCTGCAGCAGGTGCTGGGTCGCCGACGGCAGGCGGCGGATCTTGGCGAGCAGCAGATCGACCACGTTGTCGGTGTACGCCGCCTGCTCGATCGCGGCCAGGTCCCAGTCCCAGCAATCGTCCGCGGCGCGGTAGCGCAGGTGGCCCGCTTCATGGATCGAACCCAGGAACTGGTTGAGGAAGAAGGGATTGCCGCCGGTCTTGCGGAAGCACAGCCGGCTGAGCGGCGCGCAGTCGGCGAGCGGCACGCGCACGGTGGCCGAGACGATGCGCGCCACCTGCTGCTCGCTCAGGGGCCCCAGCACCAGCGTCGATACCTTGAGGCCGTCCGCCAGCAGCTTGTCGCGCAAGCCGATCAGCGGACGGGTGGCCTCGGCTTCGTTGTCGCGGTAGGCGCCGATGACCAGCAGGTGACGCGAGCGCATGAACAGCTCGATCATCCGCAAGGTCGGCGCGTCGGCCCATTGCAGGTCGTCGAGGAACAGCACCAGCGGATGCCCGGCCTCGGCGAATACCTGGGCAAAGCGCGGGAACACCCGGCTCAGGCGGAGCTGGGCCTGTTCCGGCGCCAGCAGGGGCGCCGCTTCGACCGGACCGACGATCAGCGCCAGCTGGGGAATCAGTTCGGCCATCACGCCAAGCCCGCTGCCCAGGGCCTCTCGCAGCTTGTCCGCCCATTGCCGCAGCACGTCCTGGGGCTCGGCGAGCAGCTGGCGCACCAGTCCCTGGAAGGCCTGGATCAGCGAGGCGTAAGGCAGGTCGCGCTGGAACTGGTCGAATTTACCGGACAGGAAGCAGCCGCGCCGGGCGACGATCGGCTTCTGCACTTCGTTCACCACCGCCGACTTGCCGATGCCGGAATAGCCGGCCACCAGCAGCATCTCGCCGCCGCCTTCGGCGCTGCGTTCGAAGGCCGCCAGCAGTGCCGTGATCGCCTTTTCGCGCCCATGCAGGGCCTGCGGCACCAGGAAGCGGCCGTTGTGGTCGGACAGCCGCAGCGGCTGCGCCGGTGCCGCCTGCCCCGCGCGGCAGGCTTCGAGGTCGCGGCGCAGGCCTTCCACGCTCTGGTAGCGCTGGTCGGCGTTCTTTTCCAGCAGGCGCTGGACGATCGCCAGCAGCGCTCCAGGCAGGCCGGCCAGCGCCGGGTTGAGCCAGTCCGGGCTGCGCGCGATGTGGCAATGCACCAGCTCCATGCCGTCGCGCGCATCGAAGGGCGGCTGGCCGGCCAGCAGTTCGTGGAAGGTGGCGCCGAGCGCGTAGAAATCGGCGCGGTAGTCGACCCGCCGGTTCATGCGCCCGGTCTGCTCCGGCGCCATGTAGCGCAGCGTGCCTTCCAGCGCATGCGGGTGGACGATGCCCTGGTTTTCCTGCGGCAGCTCGCAGGCGATGCCGAAGTCGATCAGCTGCAGCAGGCGCCGTTCGGCACTCCACACCAGGTTGGAGGGATTGATGTCCTTGTGGATCACGCCCTGGCGGTGGACCTCTTCCAGCGCCGCGCACAGCTGCAGCGCGATCTCGAAGAAGTCGTCCAGCGCCAGGATGCCCTGCGGCTGGGCGCGCAGGAACTTGTCGAGGGCGAGGCCGCCGGCGTCTTCCTGGATCATGGTCCAGCGCCCGCCATGCAGCTCCAGCGCGAGCGGACGCACCACGCCCGGATGGCGGCAGCGGCGCGCGATCGCGTACTCGCGCTTGAACTGCGCCAGCTGCTGGAAGGACGGGAACTGCTGGTTGGGCTGCTTGACGATGAGCGCAGTACCGTCCCGCGCGCGGGCGCGATAGACCAGCGAGCGGGAACTGTCGTGCAGCTGTTCGATGATCTCGTGGTCGAAAAGGGCGCTCATGGGATGGGCTTGCAGTGTGGCAAATATTATATCAGCATGCCGCCGCCTGGGAGCGTCGAAAATCCGATATCGATCTGCATAATCGGTCGTTTGCTTTCGTCGCGGACGCGGTTAAGGTGGGCTTTCCCATCATTGAACCACACCGCCATGACCGACACACTCACGCCCAGCCGCGCGGCGGCATCCTGTCGCAGCGCTGCCGATCTCCCGGCGCCGGCGGCGCTTCCTGCGGGGTTTCCCATTTACCTCGACTACGCGGCGACCACGCCCGTCGATCCGCGCGTCGCGCAGAAGATGCTGGTGTACATGACCGAAAAATTCGGCAACCCGGCCAGCAGCTCCCACGCTTTCGGCATTGAGGCCGCTTCGGCGGTGCAGCGGGCGCGCGCTCAGGTCGCGGCCCTGGTCGGCGCGGCCGCCGGCGACATCGTCTGGACTTCCGGCGCCACCGAATCCAATAACCTCGCGCTGAAAGGCGCGGCCCACGCGAACCGCGCGAAAGGCCGGCACCTGCTCACGCTGACGACCGAGCACAAGGCCGTGCTGGACACCATGCGCCGGCTGGAGAGCGAGGGCTACGAGGTCACCTACCTGCAGCCGCAGCCGAACGGCCTGCTCGACCCGGCCGCCTTCGAAGCGGCGCTGCGGCCCGACACCATCCTGGCCTCGGTCATGATGGTCAACAACGAGATCGGCGTGATCCAGCCGATCGGTGAACTGGGACGCATCTGCCGCGCCCGCGGCGTACTGCTGCACGTGGACGCGGCACAGGCGGCCGGCAAGGTGGCGATCGACGTCGACCGCCTGCAGGTCGACCTGCTGTCGCTGAGCGCCCACAAGGTCTACGGTCCCAAGGGCATCGGCGCCCTCTACGTGCGCAGCGATCCGCGGGTGCGGCTGGAGGCGCAGATGGATGGCGGCGGGCACGAGAAGGGCTTGCGTTCCGGCACCCTGCCCAGCCACCAGATCGTGGGCATGGGCGAGGCCTTCGAACTGGCGCGCCTGGACATGGCAGACGAAACCGCGCGCATCGGCGCGCTGCGGGAGCGCCTGCGCGGCGGGCTCGCCGCCCTGCCCGGCGTGCGCTTCAACGGCGATATGCAGCACCGCATTCCGCACAACCTGAACATCAGTTTCAGCGGGGCCGGCGCCGGCGCCGATGCCCTGGCCGACAAGCTGCCCGGCATCGCGGTGTCGGCCGGTTCCGCCTGCAACTCGGCCAGCGCCGCGCCCTCCTACGTCCTGCGCGCGCTCGGCCTGAGCGAGGCGCTGGCCCGCGGCGCGATGCGGATCACCCTGGGCCGCTACACAGGCGCCGCCGACGTCGACTATCTGCTGCGGCAGCTCCGGCTGGCGCTGCGGGTTCAGTAACCGACGGTGAAGCGCTGGCGCGAATGGGCCGGTTTCTCGAGTTCGTCGACCATCGCGATCGCGAAATCCTCGTACGAGATCGAGCTGCCTTTTTCGCCCGTCAGCAGTTCGTCCTTGCCGAGCCGGAAGCGGCCCGTGCGCTCGCCGGGCATGAACATCGCCGACGGTGACAGGAAGGTCCAGTCCAGGTCCTGGACTTGCCGCAGGGCGTCGAGGAAAGCGGCGCCGCGCGTCGCCTCGGCCTTGTAGGCTTCGGGGAAATCGGGCTGGTCGAGCAGGCGCTTGCCGGGCGCCACCAGCAGGCTCGCGGCGCCGCCCACCACCAGGTAGCGCGGCACGCCGGCGCTGCGCACCGCGGCCAGCAGGATCTCGGGGTCGCTGTCCAGGAAGCGCACCGCGCTGATCACGGCATCGTGTCCGCGCAGTACGGCGGCGAGGCCGGCTTCGTCATTGATGTCCGCGCGCGCGGCGCTGACGCCCGCACGCGCCGGCACCTTGGCGGGATCGCGGCCGATGGCGGTGACCTGGTGGCCGCGTGAAACGAGTTCGTCGAACAGGCGGGAACCGACATTGCCGGTGGCGCCGATGAGGGCAATACGTGCCATGAAAATTTCTCCGTGTAGACCACGCCCCATCCTATGCTAGGCTGGAGCCCTTTACAAGAAGTCACCGCGGCATGATCTGGTCAGTGCGGCCTGACCATGCCGGACCGATTCCCATGCGCGACACACTAATTGCCCATCCCTGCCTGGATGCCGACACCACGGACGGCTGCCCGATCCGCGATATCCTCGACCGCATCGGCGACCAGTGGACCCTGCTGGTCCTGCATTCCCTCGATGGCGGCACCCTGCGCTTCAACCAACTGATGCGTGCGATCGGCGACGTGTCCAAGCAGATGCTGTCGACCACGCTCAAGCGCCTGGAAGAAGACGGTTTCGTGCTGCGGACCGTGTATCCGGAAGTGCCGCCGAGGGTCGAATACGAGCTCACGCCGCTCGGGCGTTCCTTCATGGTGCCGATGCGTGGCCTGGTCGACTGGGCCAACCGGCATCACGAAGCGATTCGCGACGCCAGGCGCCAGTACCGCCTGCCTGGATGATGGGTGATGGGTAATGCTTGCCGGCGCCCGGCCTGGATGGACGGCCGGCCCGGACGCCGCTTCAAGTGATACCGATGCGGTCGCCCGGGCCCTTGTCCGCCTGGCTTACTGCTTTGCGGTGAAGCGGCGGCGCATTGCGCCGAAGGCCATCGCGCCTGCGCCCAGCAGGGCCAGCGAGCCCGGCTCCGGCACCTCGCCGCCGGGATTGCCCGGGGTCTCGCGCTCGAAGGCGGCCACCCGGACGGTTTCCGGCGCCCCTTGCGTTGTGCCGTTCAGGAACTGGACACCACCTCCGACAATGCAGTTGGCCAGGTTACTGCAGAAGCCCGCGGCGTCGGCAGCCTGGGCGTCGTCCAGGACGAAACGGTGGAGGCCCGATTGGCCGATACCACCCGTATCGCTGAGCACCAGGTCCGGTCCCATGTAGTTGTAGTATCTCGTCGTACCGTCCGAAACCCTGAACAGGCTCATATAGAGGTCGGTGAGTGTGGCCGTGGTCGCGCCGGGCTCACTGACGTTGACGACGAAGCCGAGCTGGCCCGCGCTCGTGAGGCCGGTGATCGAACTGAGGAAATAGGTATTGTTACCGGCATTACCGGCAGCGTTGTCGCCGCCCTCCGGGGCCGTGGGCATGCCCAACTTTAAGGCCGTTGGGCAGGTTTCCGCCGGGGTGGCCGGATTGCCGCTGACGTAGGTCACGCATCCGGACTCGGTGCCGTTTTTCTTCCCACCACCATTGTCCTGGACCGTTACCACCGTCTGTACCGCCCCTAGGCCGGTCCCGGTCTGTTGCGTTCCCGTTTGATAGACCAGGTTTGCGAACGCTGGCGCCGCGCCCGTTAGACATGCCGTTGTCAATGCAATTTTCAGAACCTTAGATCTCATTATTTTGCTCCCCCAGAAGTTACTTCGCTTTTATATGGACATCCAAGTAATGCAACTCTTAACCACAGCAAAATACATTCCAGCTTAAATGAGTTCTTTCAGATCAACGACTTAACTGAACATTCATTGTAACCCCAAAGAAAGTTGTAAAGATTACCGAAAGTTTCCATGCTACCACCTTTCGTTTGGGCACTTACTCGAGATCGTCGAACAAGCCGCCGCGAGCGAGGCGGCGCCTGTATCGCATGACGTGGATGCTGGCGGGCTCGCCGGATACGACGACGGTCATCGGCGAGGTGGAGATGAACGGCAAAGGCTGGCCGACCGGCGCCGGCATCCGGCACCGCGTCCTTACCTGCCGCGACCGCGCGGCTGCTGAGGCCGGAGCCCTGGGCGCAAGGTCTAGGCCGTGCCGATCCCGCCGCTGCCGTACATCCGTTCGAAGTCCCCGATCGGCATCGGCCGGCCCAGCAGGTAGCCCTGCAGCGTGCCGCAGCCGCCATCGACCAGGAAGTTGCGCTGCGCTTCGTGTTCGACGCCCTCGGCAACGATGTCGAGCTTGAGCGTGCGCGCCAGCGCGATGATCGCCTTGACGATCGGCACGGCATCGGGATTGACGTGGACGTCGTGCACGAAGGAGCGGTCGATCTTCAGGGCGGTGAGCGGAAAGCGCTTCAGGTAGGCGAGCGAGGAATAGCCGGTACCGAAGTCGTCCAGCGAGAAATGCAGGCCGTGGCCGCGCAGTGCGCGCATGCGCTCGATCGTGTCCGCGACATTTTCGGCAAGCACGCTTTCGGTCAGTTCCAGGCAAAGCTTGCCCGGCGGCGCGCCGGTTTCCTCGAGGATGTCGACCATCCGGGCGACGAAATCGGCACTGCGCAGCTGGTGCGCGCTGACGTTGACCGCCAGCTCGAGCTGTCCGAGTACATGGTCGCTGCGCCAGCGTGCCAGCGCGCGGCAGCTTTCCTCCAGCACGTGCTGGCCGAGCGGCACGATCATGCCCGACGACTCGGCCAGGCCGATGAATTCGGTGGGACCGAGCAGCGAGCCGTCGGCGCGGCGCCAGCGCAGCAGCACTTCGGCGCCGACCACCTGGCCCTCACTGTTGAACTGGGGCTGGCAGAACAGCACGAACTGGTGGTCCAGCAAGCCTTCCCGCAGCGCCCGCTCCAGCCTTGCCTGGTATTCGGCCGAGGCCTGCATGCGCGGATCGAAGAAGCGCGCGGTATTGCGTCCTTCCGCCTTGGCACGGTACATGGCGAGGTCGGCCTGCTTGAGCAGGGTCTCGATGCCGGTCGCGGCGCCGTCGAACAAGGTGACCCCGATGCTCGGCGTGCTGACGAACAGGCGTCCATCCAGGTAATAAGGTTGGCCGAGCGTGAACAGCAGCTTTTCCAGAACGTGCTGGGCCTCGATCACCGCCTCGTGCGGGTCGTCGCCCAGGTCTTCCAGCACCAGCACGAACTCGTCGCCGCCCAGCCTGGCCAGCTGGTCGCAGTGGCGCAAGGTATGGCGCAGGCGCTCGGCCACCTGGCGCAGCAGCATGTCGCCGAAGTCGTGGCCCATCGTATCGTTGAGCAGCTTGAAATTGTCCAGGTCGAGAAAGACCACCGCCCCGAGGCGGCCCGTGCGTTCGCTGCGCGCCAGCGCCTTGTCCAGTTCCTCGCCCAGCAGGCGGCGGTTCGGCAGGCCGGTGAGATGGTCGTAATAGGCCAGTTCGTAGATGCGGCGCTCCGCCAGTTTTTGCTCGGTCAGGTCGGTATTCGTTCCGGATACACGCAGGGCCTTGCCCGCCGCATCGCGCGTCACCAGGCCGCGCGACAGCACCGGTACGTAGTGGCCGTCGCGATGGCGCAGGCGCCATTCGACGCTATAGGTGCCGCGCTGGCTGGCCAGCAGATCGTCCCAGTAGCCGGCAACACGCACCCTGTCGTCGGGGTGGGCGAGCTCCAGCCAGAGGCTGGTATCGGTCCCCAGTTCGCCGGGCCGGTAGCCGAGCATTTCCCACCAGCGGTCCGAGTAATAAATCTCGTTCTTCTCGAGATCGTAGTCCCACGGCGCATCGGTCGAGCCTTGCAGGATCAGGCGCAGCCGTTCCTCGGACTTCTGCAATCCCTGCTGGGCCTGCTTCATCGCGGTACAGTCGGTGAAGCAGACGATGACCCGGCAAAGTTTCCCCTTGGAATCGAATTCCGGATAAGCGTTACAGATCAGCCAGCGCACCGATTCCGGCTGCGGTTCGGCAATGCCGAGGATGACTTCCGAGACCTTGCTGCCGGTGCGCAGCACGACGTTGGCGGGAAGTTCATCCGGCGGCAAGGGCGAGCCATCGGCGCGCAGCAGGGGCCGGGCCTTCCCGCTGACCCTGTTCTTCAATTGCTCGACGCTCATGCCGATCAGTTCGCAGGCGAGCCGGTTCGCGTTCAGGATGCGGCCGTCGACGCCATGCACGACGACGCCCGCGGGAATGTGCTCGAGCAGATCGTCGAGCTGGGGCTGGATTGCCGGGGCGTTGTGGGAGGCCATGATGTGATCCGCGCTGAGGAACCGGAAGTTACAAGCGATGGTAGCACGGCCCTGCCAGTGGGCGCGCAAGACTTTGCGATAAGTAAATTAGACCACATCAGCAGCATTTCGCACCCCTCCGTTCGGCACTTGCCCGACAATCAGGCAATCCTGGTCGCGGTGTCCTTACGCCCGGGATCCCATCCAACGACAATAAAGGAGACAAGATGCCCCATCCAATCGACCTGCAACGCCGCCACCTGCTGCTGGCCAGCGGCACCGCCCTGGCCGCCGGCCTGCTGCCCTCGTTCGCGCGCGCCGCCGGCGCCACCCCGCTGAAGGTCGGCCTGATCGTGCCGATGTCCGGCCCCTTCGCCTCCACCGGCCGCCAGGTCGACGCGGCGGTGCGGCTGTTCATCCAGCAGCACGGCGATACCGTGGCCGGCCGCAAGATCGAAGTCATCCTGAAAGACGACGGCGGGCTCTCGCCCGACGTCACCAAGCGCCTGGCCCAGGAACTGGTGGCGCGCGACAAGGTCGAGGTACTGGCCGGCTTCGGCCTGACGCCGCTGGCCCTGGCCGCGGCGCCCATCGCCACCCAGGCCAAGGTGCCGATGATCGTGATGGCGGCCGCCACCTCGATCATTCCGCAGCGCTCGCCCTACATCGTGCGCACCGGCCTGACCCTGCCGCAGGTCACGGCGCCGCTGGCCGAATGGGCGCCGAAGAACAAGATCAAGACCGTGGTGACCCTGGTGTCCGACTACGGTCCGGGGCTCGACTCCGAAAAGACCTTCGTCACGCGCTTCACCAAGGCGGGCGGCAAGATCCTGGAAAGCCTGCGTGTCCCGCTGCGCAATCCGGACTACGCGCCCTTCCTGGCGCGCGTGCGCGACGCCAGGCCGGACGCGCTGTTCGTGTTCGTTCCCTCGGGCGAGGGGGCGGCGGTGATGAAGCAGTTCACCGACCGTGGCCTGGCCAATGCCGGCATCCGCCTGATCGGCACCGGCGACGTGGTCGACGACGACCTGATGGAAACCATCGGCGCGGCTTCGGAAGGCGTGGTCTCGAGCTTCAATTACTCGGCCGCCCATCCCTCGCCGGAGAACAAGGCGTATGTGGAGGCCTTCGAGAAGGCCAACAAGGGCATGCGCCCGAACATGCACTCGGTCGGCGCCTACGACGGCATGCAGCTGCTCTACCTGGCCCTGGCCAAGACCGGTGGCGACAGCAATGGCGACAAGCTGCTGGCGGCGATGAAGGGCATGGCCTGGGTTAGCCCGCGCGGCCCGATGGAGATCGACCCGGCGACCCGCGACACGATCCAGAACGTCTATCTGCGCAAGGCCGAGAAGGTGAACGGCGGCTGGTACAACGTGGAGTTCGACAAGGTCGAGAAGTTCCGCGATCCGGGCGCCTGAACCCGGCCGGGGCAAGCGGACATCGCCGCCGCTTGCCCCTACTTCCCTCGCCTCAGAACGAGTGCTTGATACCGGTGATCACGCCGGTTTGCGACAGGCCCGCACCGACCGAGCCGCCCGAGCTCAGGGCCACAGCGGCAGTACCGTCGTTGACGATATGGCCRGCCGCCACATAAACGGTGGTGCGCTTCGAGAAGTTATACATGGCGCGCAGCAGGACCTGCGCCGAATCGTTCGGGCTGTCCTTGAAATCCAGCCTGGCGATCTGCCCGTCGACGACCAGTTGCGGGGTCACGGAATAGGCGGCGTCGACGTAGGCCAGCGTGCTCTTCGGCTGGGTCTTGCTGCCCTCGTTATTCCGGTGCAGGACGCCGGCGCCGAGCTTCCATGCGCCCACGTTGGCGTAGCCGGCAACATGCAGGCGCGAATCCGACAGGTCCGCACTCGTCAGCCCGGCGGCGGCACCGGGGCCGCCACGCAGATTGTCGTAGGCGACCACGGCACCGAATGCCGATCCCGGGGCGTCATAGCGCAGCAGACCGGAATATTCGCGGCAGGCCTGGGCGCTGGTGGCGGATTCGCCGGGACAGTTGGTGGCCGACGGCCCGCCCGCCGCCGAGACGTCGCGGCCGAGGCTATAGGTGGCGCCGACCGTGATGCGGTCGAAGGATCCCTTGTACGAGATCGAATTGTCGTGGCGCCCGTTCGGGATGAAGGAGTCCAGGGTGCCGATGCCGTAGACGCTGGGGCCGAAGGGATCGACGTCGAAGGTCGAGATGTACAGCATATTGTAGGTGCGGCCGATGGTCAGCGCGCCCCACTTGCCGGCCAGGCCGACCCAGGCCTGGCGGCCGAACAGGCGCCCGCCCTGGTTCACGTTGCCGGTATCGGGCTGGAAGCCGTTCTCCAGCGTGAAGATGGCCGAGAGGCCGTTGCCGAGATCTTCGCTGCCGCGGAAACCCAGGCGCGACGGGAACATGCCGCCGGTCAGGCCGGGCACGCGGGTCACGCCCGCGCCGGACGCGTTCGCGTTGTCGTAGTGTTCGATGGCGGCATCGATCAGGCCATAGACCGTGACGCTGGACTGGGCATGGGCGGCGCCGGACAGGGCTGCGATGGCTGCGGCGAGTACGTAGGTCTTCTTCATGTAGTCTCCAGGATGCGCTGCAGCGCTCTCGTTGCCTGTACCAGACGCGAGTCCCGGCAGGCGCCGGCGCTGCAGCACCGGTGCCGGCATGATCTTGTCATGGGCGAGGCTCAGGCCAGCGCGGTGCGCCCCGCGCTGCGGGACGCGACGATGGACAGGGCCGCGAAGATGGCCGGCATGGCGAGGATGCCGATCACCGCGGAGAAGCTCCAGCCCATGGTCAGCAGCAGGCCGCCGAGGAAGGAACCGAGGATGCTGCCGAAGCGGCCGACGCCGAGCATCCACGACACGCCGGTGGCGCGGACCGCGGTCGGGTAGCAGGAAGGCGCGAAGGCGTTCAGGCCGGTCTGGGCGCCGCTCCTCTTGCGGCCATTGGTATGGGCTCGGATATCGAGCGTTTGAACTGCAGTCATTGCCGTCTCCTGTTTTGTGTGACTAGACTCTACACACGGCCAGTTGACGCAGGATTGCTTTCAACACCAATTGCGTTCCAATTTACTTATCGTGGGATTCGACCGTGGCTGCCGCCAGATGCAGCTCGGCCAGCAGGGCTTTTGCCCCCGGCGACAGGTGCGCGCCCGCGCGGGTGGTGACGCCGATCTGCCGTTCGAGTCCGGGCATCTCCAGCCGCAGCACCGCCAGCTGCCCCGTTTCGATCTCGTAATGCAGCTGGTGCGGCGACAGCACGGTCAGCATGTCCGAGGACAGCAGCAGGCCGCGCAGCAGGGCCAGGTCGCCGGTTTCGACGGCCGGCGACGGCGGCGGATGGCCATGCTCGTTATAGAAGTTTTCGAGCGCCATGCGTAGCGGCGAACCCGCGCGCGACAGCACCCAGGCATAGGGTTCGAGATCCTTGAAGGACAATCCAGCCTTGCCGGCAAGCGGGTGGTCGACCCGCGCGATCAGGGCGGGATGGTCCTGCATCAGCGGCGTGCTGTCGAGCCCCTGGCTGGCCGACTTGCGCAGCGCGCCGATGATGAAGTCGACCCGTCCGCTCAACAGCCCCGCCGCCAGTTCCTCGTATGGGCTTTCGAGGGACCGCACCCGCAGCCGCGGATATTTTTTGACCAACGCGGCGATCGCCGCCGGCAGCACCAGGGTCCGCGCCAGCGGCAGYGCCCCGATCGTGACCACGCCTTCGAGCACGCCGTTCAGGGCGGCGATATCGGCGTGGATGTGCTCGAGCTCGACCAGCACCCGGTTGAAGCGCAGGATCCAGCGGCTGCCTGCATCCGAGGGCAGCATGCCGTGGGCGGTACGCCGGAACAGGCTTTGCCCGAGCCCTTCCTCGAGCTTGGCCAGGGCCTGGCTGACCCCGGACTGCGACATGTCCATCGCCTGGGCCACGGTCGGCATGTGGTGGACCTCGGCCAGCATGGTCGCCACCTGCAGGCGGCGTTCGTTGAACAGGGCTTCCATGCTGGTGACCAGGTAGCCTTCGCGCGCGCCTAGCCGGGCGGCGTCGTCGCGCACCTCGCGCAATTCGGCCTCGATGATCTGGGCCCGCAGGCGCACCACCTCCCCCGCCGCGGTCAGCAGCATGCCGCGCCCCTTCCGTTCGAATAATTGGGTGCCCAGGCTTTCCTCGAGCGCCGCGACGGAACGCGTGACGGCGCTGGATGCCCGGTACAGCATGTCGGCGGACCGCCGGATGCCGCCGGTGGCGGCAACGGTATTGAAAGCGCGCAGATGGTGGAGATTAATGATCGACATGGCACCGAAGGATAGAGGTTTTGACCGGGCCGCTGGAGCGCCGATAAGTATTTTGGAACGGTTTTCGCGCATAAGGCAACCCAAATATGCGCCCGGCTGCCGATACTTGATCCATCCGATTGGAGCACATTCCAGATGATCACCGAGCCCGACAAAAACGACGACTACCGTCCCCTCCCCTGCACGCTGATGCGCGGCGGTACTTCCCGCGGCCCCTTTTTCCTGGCCTCCGACCTGCCGGCCGATGTCGCGAGCCGCGACCGCGTGCTGCTGGCCGTCATGGGCTCGCCCGACAAGCGCCAGATCGACGGCCTGGGCGGCGCCCATCCGCTGACCAGCAAGGTCGGCATCGTCAGCGCGAGCAGCACTCCGGGCGTGGACCTGGATTTCCTGTTCGCCCAGCTGCAGCCGGATTCCGACAAGGTCGACACCACGCCCAACTGCGGCAATATGCTGGCGGCGGTGCTGCCCTTCGCCATCGAGCGCGGGCTGGTGCAGGCGATCCCCGGCACCACCACGGCGCGCATCCTGACCCTCAACACCGGCATGCAGTGCGACGTCACCGTGCAGACGCCGGGCGGGCGCATGCGCTATGCGGGCGACACCCGCATCGACGGCGTGCCCGGCAGCGCGTCCGCCGTGAAGATCACCTTCCTCGATACGGCCGGCTCGGTCTGCCCTGCCATGCTCCCGACCGGGAACACGCTGGACCGCGTGTCCTTCGCCACCGCCGGCGGCGCCATTCAGGAAGTGGACGCCACCCTGATCGACAACGGCATGCCGATGGTACTGGTGCGCGCCGCCGATTTCGGCATCACCGGACGCGAGAGCGCGGCGGAGCTGAACGCCGACGAGATACTCAAGGCAAGGCTGGAAGCGCTGCGCCTGGCCGTCGGCCCGGCGATGGGCCTGGGCGACGTCAAGGCCAGGAACTACCCGAAGATGTGCCTGGTGTCCGCGCCCGGCGCCGGCGGCGCCGTCTCGACCCGCTGCTTCATCCCCCACGTCTGCCACGACGCCATCGGGGTGCTGGCGGCGGTGACCGTGGCCACAGCCTGCGTGCTGGAGGGTTCGGTGACCCGGGGACTGGCGCAGGCCGGCAGCGGCTTGCGGCGCACCGTCTCGGTCGAACATCCGACCGGCGAGTTCAGCGTCGAACTGGAACTCGACCCTCGGGATCAACAGAAAGTCGCCGGCGCCGCCCTGCTGCGCACGGCGCGCCCCATCATGCGCGGCGAAGTCCTGGTACCCGCCGCCCTCCTGCACGAGAAATCACAATGAAAAAGCCTTTGATCATCGATTGCCACGGCCACTACACCACCGCGCCGAAAGCCCTGGAAGACTGGCGCAACGCCCAGGTCGCCAACCTGAACACGCCCGAACTGGGCCCGCGCGTCTCCGACCTGCGCATCAGTGACGACGAGCTGCGCGCCTCGATCGAGGCCAACCAGCTGCGCCTGATGAAGGAGCGCGGATCAAGCCTGACGATCTTCTCGCCGCGCGCCAGCTTCATGGCCCACCACATCGGCAACTTCGAAACCAGCGCCACCTGGGCCGCGATCTGCAACGAACTATGCTACCGCGTCTCCCAGCTCTTCCCCGACAACTTCATCGGCGCGGCCATGCTGCCGCAGTCGCCGGGGGTGGATCCGCGTACCTGCATTCCCGAGCTGGAGCGCTGCGTCAGGGAATACGGCATGGTCGGCATCAACCTGAACCCGGATCCTTCTGGCGGCCACTGGAACTCGCCCCCGCTGTCCGATCGCTTCTGGTATCCGATCTACGAAAAGATGGTGGAGTACGACATCCCGGCGATGATCCACGTCTCGACCAGCTGCAATCCCTGCTTCCACACAACCGGCGCCCATTACCTGAACGCGGACACCACCGCCTTCATGCAATGCCTCACCAGCGAGCTGTTCAAGGACTTCCCGACCCTGAAGTTCCTGATCCCGCACGGCGGCGGCGCCGTGCCCTACCACTGGGGTCGCTTCCGCGGCCTGGCCCAGGAGATGAAGAAGCCGCTGCTCGAAGAGCAGCTGTTGAATAACATCTTTTTCGACACCTGCGTCTACCACCAGCCGGGCATCGACCTGCTGACCAAGGTGATCCCGGTGAAGAACGTGCTGTTCGCCTCCGAGATGATCGGCGCCGTGCGCGGCATCGACCCGCAGACCGGCCACTACTACGACGACACCAAACGCTATATCGAGGCCGCCGCGCTCAGCGACGAAGACCGCTTCCAGATCTTCGAAGGGAATGCGCGCAAGGTCTATCCGCGCCTGGACGCCGCACTCAGGAACAAAGGACTGTAAGATGACCACGCCTCATATGAACCAGCTCGGCATCGTCAAGCGCAACATCGAGCGCGCCGACCGCGGCATCGTCGAGCGCCTGGCGGCTTTCGGCAGCGCCACCGTGCACGAAGCCATGGGCCGGGTCGGCCTGATGAAGCCATACATGCGTCCCATCCATGCGGGTGCCCAGGTGGGCGGCAGCGCCGTCACCGTGCTGCTGCATCCCGGCGACAACTGGATGCTGCACGTGGCGGCGGAACAGATCCAACCCGGCGATGTGGTGGTGGCCGCCTTGAGCGCCGAGTGCACGGACGGCTTCTTTGGCGACCTGCTGGCGACCAGCTTCATGGCGCGCGGCGCGAAGGCCCTGATCATCGACGCCGGCGTGCGCGACGTGCGCGTGCTGAAGGAGATGGGCTTTCCGGTGTGGAGCAAGGCGATCAGCGCCAAGGGCACGATCAAGGCGACCCTCGGTTCGGTGAACATCCCGGTGATCTGCGCCGGCGCCCTGGTCAACCCGGGCGACGCCGTGATCGCCGACGACGACGGTGTGGTGGTGGTACCGGGCGGCGATGCCGCAAGCGTTGCGCAAGCCGCGCAGAAGCGCGAAGACCTCGAAGGGGAAAAGCGCGCGAAACTGGCCTCCGGCGTGCTGGGCCTGGACATGTACGGCATGCGCGAGCCGCTCGCCAAGGCGGGCCTGAAATACATCGACTGACATGAAGAAAACGATTTATCTCCTGTGCGGCCTGCTGTGCGACGCCGCCGTCTGGGAAGCCCAGGCCGCGGCCCTGCAGCCGGACCACGAAGTCCGCACGATCAGCTTCGAGGGTCTGGCGTCGATGCAGGCCATGGCCGACAAGGTGCTGGCCGATGCGCCCGCGCGCTTTGCCCTGGCCGGCCACTCGATGGGCGGCAGGGTGGCGCTGGAAGTCGTCCGGCGCGCGCCGCAGCGCGTCGAGAGGCTGGCCCTGCTGGATACCGGTTTCGAGGCCGCCGCGCCCGGCGAAGAGGAAAGGCGGATGGTCCTGGTGAACCAGGCGCTGAAGGAAGGTATCGCCTCGATCGCCGCGACCTGGGGCCTGCCGATGCTGGCCCCCGCCAAGCGCTCCGAACCGCGGCTGGTAAAGGCGGTGGTCGACATGGTGGGACGGATGTCGGGCGCGATCTACGCGGGCCAGACCCGCGCCCTCCTCGGCCGCCCGGATGCCACCGATGTGTTGAGGAGCATCGCCTGCCCGGCGATGGTGATCTGCGGGATGGAAGACGGCTGGAGCCCGCCCGAACGCCACGAGCGCATGGCCGAACTGATCCCGGGCGCGAAGCTGCGCCTGATCGAACACAGCGGCCATATGTCGATGATGGAAGAACCCGAAGCGGTCCTGCGCGCCTTGCGGGAATGGCTGGACATGAATACGATCTGAACGAGGAAGTCGAGAGAACATGGCGAAGATTATTGGCGGTATCGGGACCTCGCACGTCCCCACCATCGGGCTGGCATACGATAAGAAGCGGCAGAACGATCCGGCCTGGGCGCCGCTGTTCGAGAACTACAAGCCGGTCGCGAAATGGCTGGAAGAGCAGAAGCCGGACGTGCTGCTGTTCTTCTACAACGACCACGCGAACAGCTTCTTTTTCGATTGCTATCCGACCTTCGCGGTCGGTGTCTCGCCGAACTTCGAGATGGCCGACGAGGGTGCGGGCAAGCGTCCGCTGCCCGATATCAAGGGGCATCCGAAGCTCGCCATCCACGTCATGGAATCGCTGGTCAACGACGAATTCGACATGGCCATGTTCCAGGACCGTCCGCTCGACCATGGCTGCAATTCGCCGCTGGCCCTGATGTGGCCGCACGAGCCCACCTGGCCGGGCGCCATCGTGCCGATCGCGATCAACGTCCTGCAATACCCGCTGCCCACCGCCGCGCGCTGCTACAAGCTGGGCAAGGCGGTGCGGCGCGCCATCGAATCCTATCCGGAAGACCTGAAGGTCGCGGTGGTCGGCACCGGCGGCCTCTCGCACCAGATCCACGGCGAACGTACCGGCTTCAACAACATCGAGTGGGACGAGGAATTCCTGCGTCTGATCGTCGAGGAGCCGGAAAGGCTGGCGAAGATGCGCCACGCGGAACTGGTGGAACTCGGCGGCGCCGAAAGCGCCGAGGTGATCATGTGGCTGGCCATGCGCGGCGCCCTGAACGACAACATCAGGTGCATTCACCAGAGCTACTACCTGGCCACCACCACGAATATGGCGGTCGCCATCTACGAACAGGGGGGCGACGGACACGCCCCCGCCGCGCCGGTGTACTGCAATCCGCAAACCGCCGGCCTGGAGGAACTCGAAGGCACCTATCCCTTCGACCTGAACGCCAGCATCCACGCGGCTCGCCTGAACCGCTTCTTCTGGCGCCATCGCGAGCCGGCCTTCCGCGAACTCGTCGCGCGCGACCTGGACGCCGCCTTCGACGAGCTGCAGCTGAACGAGGAAGAGCGCGGCCTGGTGACCCGCCAGGACTGGCTCGGGCTGGTGAAGTATGGCGTCAGCTTCTTCGTGCTGGAAAAATTCGCGCGCGTGGTCAAGATGTCGAACCTGGCCGTCTACGCCAGTATGCGTGGCGAGACCCTCGAAGACTTCCTGAAAACCCGGCGGGTGCCGGAGTCGGCCTGAGGACGATGAGCATGCACGTCGACGACCACGCCGCCATCGAAAGGGCCTGCGCCCGCCTGATCTCGGAATACGCCTACCTGAACGACCAGCGGCGTTACGAGGAACTTGCGGCCCTGTTCACGCCGGACGCCCTGCTCTTTCGGCCATCGGCGCCGGACCAGGCCATCGCCGGCATTGATGCCATCCTTGCCGCCTTCCGCAAGCGGCCGCTTGACGTCATGACCTTCCATGTCTGCACCGACATCATCGTCAGCGTCGACGATGCCGGGTCGGCGCGCGGACAATCGCGGATCCTGCTGCTGTCGGCCAGGCGTCCCGCCGAGGAGGGGTCCAGGCCGGCCGCCGCCGATGCGCCCGTGCCCGGCGTCTTTTACGACAGGTTCAGGCTGACGGACAGCGGCTGGAAGTTTGCCGAGCGGCGCGGGTCGTTCTGGATTTGATCAAGGCATCCAAGTCGGCCGGGACACCTCCCTGGCTTGACCGGCGAACGTTACAACTTCATTCGCACGTTGATCGTTTGGGTCATTGACGAACCATCGACATAGACGGAGGTTTCTTGCTGCAGCAGATCCGTATCCCCCCCGCTTAGCGCGCGCGTCCAAGCCAAGCAAATCCGATCGCTAAGAATGCCACAAAGCCGGCTCAGGAACATTATCCGTGCATGGTGGCTGACCGGGCAACTTGCAGGTGTCCGGACGGCAGGCAAATTCGAAGAAATGGTCTTCGACGAGGGTATGGCTACCTTGAGGCCATCTCGAATAATCTGACTTTTTGTATAAACCAGGGAATATGACGCTTAATCGAATATCGCCGAGCTGCCGGGCCTGTCAATCAGCATCGTGTTGATAGCGAAGACCGCGCTCGAATCAGGTCAGGTTGCGCCAATCGATCACGGAACAGCCAGATCGTCTTGGCATCCGGAATGCTGACCCTATCGGTCAGGTCTGAAAAATTCAGGAAGCTGCGACGATCCAGCAACCGGTACTCGCGCGCGTCGTCAGGCGGCCACCCCTGGCGCGTGAAGAACGCCGTGCAGCAGTATCGATCCACGCAACTAGCGCTTCGAAATCGACGCGCTCGGTCAAGCCCCCCAGTTTCACCCGCTGGTCCCTCGCTGTTTTTCGGAAAACACGCTGATCCGAGGTTTTCATTATGACGACACTCGTGCGCTAGTTTCGATGTCAGGACTTTCCCGAGTCAGCCCCGGGAGGGCCGAGGTTTTTCGTGGTGCGCTTAACGCATTTATGATGAAAGGAACCCGATACCTGTCCTTGGTTGTGCTGATACGATTTCGGATTAAGCTATGTTCTCCTCGACTTCACAGTCGGGGAGAACATCGTCGCCAATTAAAAAGACTCGTATTTCAAAAAAATCATGTTGTTTTAACAGCGACCGATTCAGTTTGATTTACGGCGGCGCGCATAACCCAGACCCAGAAGCCCCGCACTCAACAGACCAAGAGTTGCCGGCTCGGGAACGGTGCCCGGTTCGACGAAGCCCGAGGCCATCGTGACCCAGTCGCCACTAGTCGTTGTTTGCAAGGCAAAGTAGCCACGGGAGCTCCAGAATGCCGGGTCATATTGCTGGTGCACAAAGCAGCCTTCAGTATACGATGGGGCAAAACCAAAAGCGATGCCGGCTGCCGTGGAAACACCGGGGTCGACACACACCGGGCCGAATGCGGTAACGCCGGGAGCCCCGGTAAAGCCCAGAGTAGCGTCCCAGAAGGAATTGCCTTGATAATCACCGACACCCAGACTGCCACCGGCCGCGACAAAGGCGGAAATCTTCGCACTATCCGCTGGATTCATCATTGAGCCGGGATCGTTGCAGCAGCTATAGGGAGAATCGATATAAATGCCGCTGTAGTTGGAAAGATCAGCCGTGGTCAGGAATCCATAAGATTTAAAATCGATCGTGGCAGTCCCTGCGGTGTAATTTACTGATGTACGCCCTACGTTATTCAGATACAGCACGGGCTTGGACGGGTCGGAGGCGGCAAGTTGATTGATGACGGGATTAATAAAATTGGAATCGCCATGCAAACCGATGGCATCACTTCCGATAAGGAAAATAGCACCTGCTGTCGCATGTTGAGCGACAAACAGGGTTGCCAACATTAACGCAAACGTCTTGAACGCTTTTTTGATTCGATTGAATGCAGTAAGCATATCGTTCTCCCTCTGGATTGAAAATAGGATTCCCCGGTAAAACCAATTGGCGATTAAGCAATTATCATGCCAACACTAAAATTTTTAAAAAAATCAATATCTTGCCAAATCTATTCTTAAAGCATTTGCAACAATGTAAAGATTTTCGACGAATTCCACTTTGCACAAGAGAATGATTTGTTGAGCAAATCGAACGAAGGCGAGCTGACGCTATTGTTAAGTAGCGGTTGGAAATTTGAGTTAAATTCAGATTGGAAACTGTTGCGGGAGTCACTGCAATGAAACTATTAAAGTTGTCCGAAACTGGGCGTCGGACGCTTCAGGACATGGGAGTCTTCCTGGCCCATCCACGCGCCCGTATTGCGTACCCAAGACATCTTGCGGTTGGGCCAGGGACTGACGCTGTAAGAAACGAAGAACAAATTTTCGGTGCACTTGAACAGTGTCGAGCAATGGCGCCAGCGTTGGAACAAGTTTGGATCGGCAGGCCTGAACGAAGGCCGCCACACGGGACGGCCGCGTAAGTGGACGCCTCAGCAAAAGCAAGTGATGAGCGAGTCGGCGCCTAGATGGCTGCACTGTTGCCGCGCTGCTACACCACCTGAAGCAGCACCAAGATCACGCATCGATCAGCGACGTTATGCGGTTTCCAATCCAGCGGCATGGTATTTTCCTTGGCCGTCTCGGCTTCCTCACGCTTGTTACGCTGGACCGGCGCCTGAACCGGAGCGGCGATGAAGCGTTTTGCCGCCGCCAACTTGTGGACGGGATAGCCGTCGACGTTGAGAAAGACGGACTGTTCGGAGCCGATCAGGAGCCGCTCTGGGAACGTGATGAAGACATCCGAAACAACCGTCCTCTCATGGATCATAAAGCGGAAATCCCCCCGCGGACCGAGCGCTGAACTCATGTTGAAGAATAAGCACCGCCCCGGATTCATTGCTAAATAGCAACGCGTTGCCGACAGAAGTGTTTGGCTTCTGTCAAGCCTTCGGCCTCGCATGAGAATCCGCTTTCCCCGTCGCTGCCGGGATGGTTTATGACAGGCAAGGAGTGCCTCAGCCGGCCAGTTCGGCCGCCACCAGGCGATCCATGTCGGACGCCGCCATCGGCGGGCTGAGCAGATAGCCCTGGCCGCAATCGAAGCCGAGGTTCTTGACGGCGGCCAGCTGGTCGGCCGTTTCGATGCCGTCGGCGCAGACCGTGATCTTGACGTCGCGCGCGACCCCGACCAGGGCGGACAGCATGGCCGAGGCATTGTCGTGGCGCGATAGCCGACGCACCAGTTCCTGGCCCGGCTTGACGATGTCGAGCGGGAACTTCTGCAGCGACGACAGGGCCGCCAGCTCTGCGCCGAAATCGTCGAGTCCCAGCCTCACGCCGCGCTTGCGCACCTCCTGCAGTGCCTGGGCCGAGAACTTCGGATCCAGCAGCACGCTCTCGCGCATCTCCAGGCGCAGCAGCGAGGGCGCCAGGCCGGTGTCGTCGAGCACCCGGTTCAAGATGGCCGGAAAGCGCGGATGGCGCATCTGTTTCGAGGACACGTTCAAGGTCAGCGGCACCACCAGCCCGTCGCGCACCCAGCGGGCCTGGGCCGAGCAGGCGGTGCGCAGCGCCCATTCGCCCACCGGCAGCATCAGGTTGGCGTTTTCCACTTCCTGGATGAAATCGGCCGCGGTCAACAGGCCGCGCTCCGGGTGCAGCCAGCGGATCAGGGCCTCGATGCCGACGATGCGCCCGCTTTCGAGGTCGTATTGCGGCTGGTAGTGAAGGCAAAGTTCCTCGTCGCGCAGCGCGCGCTCCAGCTCGCGCTCGAAGCGCTTGGCTTCCTGGGCCGCCTTGCCCAGCGATTCGCGGTACACCTGGTAGTTCAGGCGCCCCTGGTTCTTGGCTTCGTAGAGGGCCAGGTCGGCCAGCTTCACCAGCTGGCCCGGCTCGTGCGCATCGTTCGGATACACGGCGATGCCGATGCTGGTGCCGCTGTAGACTTCCTGGCCGTCCAGCAGGTAAGGCAGGCTCAGCTCGACCACGATCTTGTCGGCCAGCACCTCGGCGGCGCCTGCCTCCGCCAGGTGGGTCTGGACGATCACGAATTCGTCGCCGCCGAGGCGCGCGGCGAGGTCGGTCTCGCGGATGTGGGTGCGCAGGCGGCGCGCGACTTCCTTCAGCAGCAAGTCGCCGGCGTGGTGGCCGAGGGTATCGTTGATCGACTTGAAGCGGTCCAGGTCGAGCATGTGCACGGCCACCAGGTGGCCGTCGCGCTGTGCGTACTTGAGCGCGTCCTTCAGGCGCTCGTTGAAACTGGCGCGGTTGGCCAGGCCGGTCAGGGCGTCGTGGCTGGCCAGGTGGTAGGAATACTCGACCGCGCCGCGCAGGGCTTCCTCGGCCTTCTTGCGCCCCGTGACATCCTCGACGATCTCGAGCACGCGCGGACCGTCGCCGCTGTTGCGCAGCGAGCAGGTGACGTTGACCCAGAATTGCGAGCGGTCCTTGCGCAGGTAGCGCTGCTCCGCCACCGTCACGGCCTGCTGGCCGGTCAGCAGCTTGTGGAAATTGTGGACTGCCGTTTCCTGGTCGGCCGGATGGGTGATGTCCTGGTTCGACAGGGTTTCCAGCTCGTCCATGGTATAGCCCAGCATCGCCAGCAGGGTCGTGTTGGCGGCCACGAAGCGGCCGTCCGGCGCGCATTCGGCGATCCCGAGCGGCGCATGCTCGAAGGTCGTGCGGAAACGCTCCTCGCTGCGCCGCAGGGCTTCCTCGGCGTGCATGGCGTCGGTGATGTCGAAGAACAGGATGATGCCGTACAGCGGCTGGCCGCTTTCGTCGCGCAGCATCTTCGCGGTCAGGCGGATCCAGCGTGTGCTGCCGTCCTTGCGCAGCAGGCGGCGGTCGCGCTGGATCTCGATGGCGCCGGACAGCAGCTGCTCGGTGAACTGGCGGCTGCGCTCGCGCTCGTCCGGCGGGGCCAGCTCGAGATTGTCGCGGCCGATCAGTTCTTCCGGCGTATAGCCGGCGATCGCCGCGAAGGCGCGGTTCACATAGATCCATTTGCCGTCGAGGTCGATGTGGCCGATGCCGATCGGCGCATGCTCGTACAGCAGGCGGAAACGCTGCTCGCTTTCGCGCAATAGCGCTTCCGCATTCTTGCTGTCGCTGATGTCGTGGACGTTCATGCTGGTCACCGGCCGGCCGTTGCCGTCCGTGAACACCCTGGCGACGACCCGCGCCTCGAAACCTTCGCCGTCAGGGCGCGCAAAGCGCAGCTCGGACGTGCCCTCGCCGGCCGCGGCACGCCGCGCCAGCGCGGCCACCAGGTCTGCGTCCTTGCTGTCGAGCAGGTCGCCGATATTGCGCGCCAGCAGTTCCTCTTGCGTATAGCCGAACAGCTGGCAGGCGGCGACGTTGGCGGACAGGATGCCGCCATCCAGTCCGGTCAGGAACAGGGCATCGGTGCAATGCTCGAACGCTGCGCGATAGCGGGCTTCGCTTGCCTGACCGTCGAGATTCCCGTCGTTGTCGGATGGAGTGTTTTTCTCTGGCATATCGAAGCCCGGTTCGAACATGCGCACAAATGTGTGCGAGCTCAGGATGGCTCATCCTGCCATGACAAAGATGACAACACAAGACTCGCACTGCTGGTAGTTGCAAGCTCGGCACCTTTGGTTACGCGGATGGGGTAGGAAAGTTAAAATCCACAACACGGGAGAGGAAGGACAGGCGGATTGCCTTGCTGCGCGGGACCGCCCAGTCCGCCATCCTGGGCGAACCGGGCTTCCGGCGCCTGGGGGACGCATCGCCGATCGACGAGGTCCACCGCTTCCTGTTGGCAGGCATGCGGTACTGGCTTGTCCGGCGGCCCAGCAAGCCTTAGCGCAGTACCGGCAGCTCGATATAGCTCGCCGCATCCGGCGCGTGATGGACGGCATTGTCCGCGACCACGCCCTCCTTCTCGCTCTCGTTCGGTCCGCCGGTGTTGAGGTTGCGGACGAATTTCGGGAAATTCGACGACGTGACTTCGACGCGGATACGGTGGCCCACGCCGAACTGGATCGCGGTCGCGATCGGCGTCGGGTGGATGGTCGCCACCTCGCCCGGGTTCAGGGGCGCGGGCTTGTCGTAGCCGTTGCGGTAGCGGGCGCGGAAGATCGTGTCGCCGACGATCCAGGCGGTACCGTCGGGCGCGACGTCGACCAGCTTGACCGCGAAGTCGGTGTCCTTCGCATTCGACGACACCTTCAGCACGGCGTCCACGAAGCCGACCACGTCGACCGGCCTGGTAAGCGGCTCGCTGCTGTAGACCAGCACGTCGCTGCGCGCCTCGATCGGACGCTGGTCGAAGGCGCCCGGCACCACCACGCCGCCGTTGCAGCAGTCGCCGCCGCCGATGGTCTGCACCGGGTTCATGGGATCGTAGCGGTAGCGGTCCGGCGCCTCGCCCGCCGGCGGCGCCTCGCCGAGCAGGCGGCCATCGCCGTACAGACTGTTCGCATTGCCTTTCGAGCGCAGGTAGAGGCGCATCGGCCTGGCGTTCTCGGGCGGCCACTGGGCCGCGCTCTGCCAGCGGTTGGCGCCCATCATGTAGTAGCGCATCCGCGGGGTCGTTTGCGCAAAGGCCTTCTGGTCGCCCTTCAGCCAGCGGTCGAACCAGCCGTAGACGGCGCCGTCGACGTCGAAGCTGGTGTCGCCCATGGCGCGTTCGCCGACCACGGTGTCGGGCCCGAGCCGCGCGTACTGGCAATGCGGCACCGGCGCCACCACCGCGTACTGGTTGGCGCTCGCCTCCTTGTCGGTGTTGGCCGTGCGCGCCAGGTTGAACAGTTCCAGGTTCGGCCCGATCGAGACGTCGTACCAGCTGTTGAACCAGAGTGCCGGCACGCCCCAGCCCATGCCTTCGTGATACAGGCCGCCCTTGTTCCAGGCGGGATCGGCCGGGCCGCGCTTGATGAATTGCTCGAAGGTGGACGGCGGCTCGCCGAGCGAAGTCAGCATCTGGTCGACCGGCAGGTGCCTGATCTGCTTGTTCCACTCGATCTTGGGCTTGCTCGCATCCAGGTCGTTATAGGCCTCGATGCGGGCGCGCAGCTTTTCGTCGGAAAGCAGCCCGTTCGGCAGTTCCGCGCGCAGCGGGTTCTCGACCCCGTACAGCCAGACGAAGAAGAGATTGCGCGGCACCCCGCCCGTGTACCAGTTGCCCTGCTCCTGGAAGCGTCCGACCTTGCCGATGCCGGCGCCGGCCGACATCGGCACCATGGCCGCATGCGCCGGGTGATTCATCCCGGCCAGCGCCAGCTGCCACTCGGCCGAGGACGAGCAGCCCAGCGTGCCGACCTTGCCGTTCGACCAGGGCTGCTGTGCGATCCAGCTCAGGGTGTCGTAGCCGTCGGTCTGCGGGTGACCGAGAATCTCCCATTTACCTTGCGAAAAATAGCGCCCGCGCTCGTTCTGTACGATGAAGACATAGCCGCGCTTGACCGATTCGAGCACGTAACGCAGGGTCCCGCCGCGCAGCTTGTGCTCGTTGTACGGCGTTTTCCAGAGAATGGTGGGCAGCGGTCCCTTGGCGTTCTTCGGCGTGTAGACATCGGTCGACAGGGCGGCGCCATCGCGCATTGGCACCATCACGCCCAGCCGCGCCACCGCGTTGCGGGCCAGCTCCTTGTCCAGTGCCTCCTGACTGTACTTCGAATAATCCTGCGCCAGGACCAGGGTCGAGGCGTCGGATGCGATCAGGGCAATGGCAACGAGGCTGGCGGTCAATCGTTTCACGTCGGCTCCTTCGATGGGATGGAATGTGCTTGCTGAGCGAACTCAAGCATAACGCATTCTCTTGCCCGTTGGGCAAGATCGAAGGTGCTGAAAAGAAACTGACGGCGAGTCTGTTATTCGGTGTCGTCGGCGTTGAAGCGCTCGCTTACCCATTCGAGCCAGTTGCACTGCGGGCAGCGGCTGACAAGGATCAGGGCGAAAAACGTGGCGAGGCCAAACACGAGTATGGCGGCATGCAGGAGGAGCCTGGGTTCGAAATCGTTGAGCAGGTTCAGCATCGCATCACCTCTATACAATTTCCTCCAATTTACTCCAAGGTTGGCAAAGAAGCCATCGCCGCACGATTGATCAGAGCGCTTCCCAGCCCTGCGGCGTCGACCTGACGTACAGCTTTTCCTTCTGGCTGTGCTCGCCGTCGACGTTCCGCCCCAGCACCGGGAAGGCCTCCTTGACCTGCGGCTTCCTGGCCCACTCGGCCACGTTCGACAGCTTGTAGGTGTAGATCACGCTGGCTTCCTCATGGTCGCCCGCCTTGACCGGGTCGGTCCAGCGCTCCACCTTCTCCAGCGACTTGCGGCCCCAGCAGATGCGCGGCTCTCCCCCGGCGTCCGCGTGCAGGTAAGGCTTGGCGGCGTCGGCCATCGTGTAGCGCCTGACCTTGACCTTCGGCGCGCTTCCGGGCGATTCGACGTCCTCGCCCCTGGCCAGGCCCGCCGCTTCCAGCGCCGCCATCTGGCCGGCGACGCCGTCCGGATACAGCTTCTGCTGGCGCAGGTCGGTTTCATACACGTCGACCGGCCATTTCACCGGGTCCAGGCACATGTCGCCCTTCTTGGCGAAATACTGGGTGACGGCGATGCCGAAGTTCTTTTCGCTGGCCGAGGTCTTGCTGTTGCAGGCAGCCAGCGTGGCGGACAGCATGGTCGCGCCGAGGATGAGGGAGATGGCGGGCTTGTTCATGGTGAGCTCATTGTACCAAGGGCACCAGCCGGCGTGTCGTTTCGCCGCCAAGCCTCAGGTCTTTGCGGGAAGCGGATCGCCCTGCCCCGGATCGTCCTTCCAGCCACCACCAAGCGCCTTGTACAAGGACACCGTCGCCTGCAGCCGCTTCAGTTTCAGTTTTCCCATATCGTTCTGCACGTCCGACAAGGCCCGCTGCGTGTCGAGGACCGTCATCAGGTCTTCGGCCCCGGCCTTGTAGCGGATTTCCGCCAGGTCGTAGGCCTGGCGCGCCTCTTCCAGCTCGGTGGTCTTCAGGCGCCGCTGTTCATCCAGGCTGCGGATCTGGCCCAGCGCCGTGTCCACTTCGGACAGGGCGGCGATCACGGTCGCGCGATACACCTGGACCAGCTCCTGTTTCCGGGCGATGGCGAGATCGCGTTCCCGCTTCCGCCGGCCGCCGTCGAAAATCGGCGCGATCAGCGACGCACTGACATTGGCGAGCAGGTTCGGTGCATTCAGCAGCGACAGCAAGGCGCTGCTTTGGGTGCCCATCGCGCCTGTCAGGTTAATGCTGGGGAACAGGTTCGCCCGCGCGACGGCGACGTCGGCATTGGCGGCGGCCAGGCTGGCCTCGGCGCGGCGGATATCGGGGCGGCGCGACAGCAGCTCGGACGGCAGGCCCGGGGACACCTCGGGCAAGGTGACCGTGTCCAGTCCCTTCTGGCCGACGGAGAAGGTCTGCGGCGTCTTGCCGAGCAGGATGGCCAGGGCCGACTGCGCTTCGCGCTCCTGCTGCATCAGGTCCGGTATGTCCGATTTCTGCTGCGCGACGACGGAGCGCTGGCGCGCGAGGTCGAGCGAGGAGGCAGCGCCCGCGTTCTTTTGCGCCTGCACCAGGGACAGGACGTGTTCGGCATTCGCGACGTGCCCGCGCGCGACGGCAAGCCGGTCGCGCAGCGACAGCACCTGCAGATAGGTCGAGACGATGCCGCTGGTGACCGTCAATGCCACGGTCTGGCGGTCGAAACGGTTGGCCTCGAGCGAGGCTTCCGCCGACGCCACGCCTGCCTTGTTCTTGCCCCAGAAATCGACTTCGTAGGAGACTTGCAGACCGCTGTCGGCGGAGGTGCTCGCGCTGCCGCGCCGGATCGGTACCGAGCGGTTGGCGTCGCTGTAGAAAGTCGCCGTCGGCAGCAGGGACACGCCGGCAATGCGCGCCTCGGCCTCCGCCTGTCTCACGCGTGCGAGTGCGCCCGCGAGCTCCAGGTTGCCGGACTGGCCTTCATCGACCAGACGGGTCAGTTCAGGGCTGCCGAATCGCTGCCACCAGTTCTTGTCGGGCCATTCCTGATGGTTCGGGGTCCCGGCGGCCGTCCAGACGGCAGGCAAGTCGACCTTGGGCGGCGGCTCCGCGATCGGACCACGGCCGGCGCAGCCCGCCAGCGCGGCGCAAACCAGGCCGAACAGGAGAGACGATCTGAAAGCGCGATGCGTCATGGGCACACCTCAAGAGCCTGATGCCGGCGCCGCCAGCGCATCGGGCACGGGACCGGCCAGCACCTTGTCGCCTGCCGCCAGGCCGGACAGGATCTGCGCCTGTTGCGCATTACGAAGTCCGACCTTCACCTTGCGGGCACTGACGCGCTGGCCGGCGTCGACCACGTTGACCTTGACCAGGCCGTCTTCATCCGGCGCGCCGAGGCAGCTGGCCGGGAGCAGCACGGCATCGCGCGCCTGGGCGACAAGGAACTGCACCTGGGCACTCATGCCGCTCATCAGTTCGTGATCCGGATTCTTGACCTCGAACAGGACGATATAAAAGGCCTGCTTGCCCTGCTCGCCCGTGCCGTCGGCCGGGACGGGAATAACCTGACGCAGCTTTCCCGACCAGCGCTTTCCGGGATAGCCGGGCGTCGTGAAACTGGCGGCCATGCCCGGCCGCAGGCGCGTCACATCGTTTTCCGCCACGCGCGCGGCCACAGTCATTTCCGACAGGTCGGCAATCCGCAGCAGCGGTGCCGCAAGCTGCGAGGCGGCAAGGATTTGTCCGGGCCGCGCGGCCAAGGACACCACGGTCCCGGCAATCGGCGACTTGACCAGCGTCTTCTGGCGCGCTTCCTCATCGATCTTCAAGGTCGCTTCGAGTTCGCGGATCTGCGCCGTGATCGCATCGAGGCGCGCGCTGGCCGACGACGCGTTCATCCGCGCCGATTCAAAGGCTTCCTCGCGGGTCGCGTTCTGCGCTTTCAACTGCGTCTGGCGCTTGAACTGGAGCTGGGCGAAATCGAGTTGTGCGCGCTGGTCGGCGAGTTCGGCCTGCAGCCGGGCCATCTGGGCGCGATTGCTCTCGACCTTGGTGGCTTGCTGGGCCGGGGCGATTTCGAGCAAGGCCTGGTCCGCCTGGACCGTGTCGCCGATGGCGACCGGCACGTCTTTCACCTGTCCGGCAATCTGGGCATAGGCATCGGCCCATTTGTGGAGCTGGAGCTTGCCGGCGGCGTCGACCGTTAGCTGGAAGTCGCCCCGGCGCGCGGTGACGGTGTCGAGCTTGACCGGTGCGGCCGCAGCCGCGGGTGTAGCCGGCTTGCCGGCCTGTGCCGACACGGGACCGGCGCACAGCACGGCGGCCAGCGAAAGCAGCGTCGCAGTGAGGTCACGGAAGCGGCCTGCCAGGAAGGTGGTTCTGTCTTGTTGATCAGCAGCCATGGAACTACATCGGCAAAATGCCGAGTATACACATTTACCGGCAAGTCCTGCCTATTCCTGTTCGAGCGGGAGCACGGTCAAGGTCTGGTTGAATACCGCACCCGTATCGATGTAGTGCACGTTACCGAGCAAGAGGTCGCGGTCCACCGGCGTATGGCCGACGAAGATTTTTGTGATGCCGGCGACGTCGGAAGAAATGCGGGCGCCGAAACGCTCACGGCTCCACATGCTGATGTTGGCGATTACCTCACCGTCTTCGCCGCCCAGCTCGGCGACCAGCTCTTGCCAGCTGTCGAAAGGACAGTCGGCATGCACGATCCCGACCGCTCCCGAGCGCGTCCCGACTTCGATGGCGATGGGCAGCACGCTGAACATGCCGGCGATGTCGGCCTGCATCCCGGCGGGCAGGTCGATGAACCAGCGGCCGCCGTTCACCCGGTACTCGAGGCCATCCTGTTCGCCCGCGACGTAGTCGATCGCCATCTGCTCGTGGTTGCCCCGCACCGGATGAAACCACGGCTGCGCCAGCCATTCGACGACCTGCGCCGACTGTGGCCCCCGGTCGACGAGATCGCCAACACTGAACAGCCGGTCGGCTTCCGGATCGAAGCGGATATCGCGTAATGCCGCCGACAGCAGGTCGAAGCAGCCATGGATATCGCCGACCACGAAGTCGCGGCCACTCGTATTGACGGGATAGTGCGTATATAAAGACAAAGGCGCTCCTCGATTGCAGTCATGACGATTATCGATCATGAAGCGACAATCCGCGTCGCGCCGGTTCGGTGGAGCGCGTCTAGGCCGGTGCCCCGCCCGACATCCCGTCGATCTTGCGGTCGACGAAACGAACGACGTTTGCGAGCCAGTCCTGCGCCTGTCTGATTTCTTTGGGTTCAGGATGCGGCCTGAGGATCGTCCTTGGGACCCCACCGAAGGTGGTCAAGGCCATTTTCTGGCCAATGCCGCCTTTCGGGATCTTTTGGCCAAGGTTCCAGTGTTCTTCCATGAAAGCGGGCCATTCTTCCTTGCTCTTGTTGCCCGGCCATGCCATCAGCTTCCGCTGCAGCGACGGCAGCGTTTCCTTGTCCTCGACGCATTGCGGATTTTCGAAGAACAGCTTGAGTTCGACCGTCTTCGCCCTGCGAATGTCGAGCCTGAAAAAGAACTGTGGCTTGCCGGTTCCCATCAGCTTCGCCATGGTCGGGGTCATGAAATCGATCTTGGTCGACGTGGCCGATTGCCGCTGCCTTTTCGCGCCGGAACCGATTCGCACCCAGTCGTCGCGCACGATGTGGGATGCGAGGGTGTCGCAGACCCTGGCGCGCAGATCGGATTCGACCGCTTGCAGCAGTTTCGCCGCTTCCAGCCCTCCCTTTAGCCCCTTCAGCTGCAACTCGAGCCGGGCCTTCGCCTCGGCGTTCTGGCCGTGAAAGGTTTTGAGCATGCTTCCGATCGGCCCTTCGTAGTCTTCCTCTTTCAGGAGGTCTTCGGCAAGTACGCGGGGAGCGAAGTCACGCGATCCCGTGACTTTCTGCAGGGTGCGGAGGTAGTCGGACAGGAAATGCATCACGTTGGGACCGGGCTGTCCGGCGCAGTCACCGGCTTGGGGACTTGCCTGCAGCATCGCCTGCAAGGGAGCGAGGACATGGCCGCTCCAGTCGATGGGCGTCCAATAGTCCCTTTCGGCCGGCTGTGCCGGGGCCGCACCGTCGAGGGTCAGGTAGAGCAGCAGCGTCCTGGCCGAAGCCAGTCCGCCGGCCTGCTTTTGCACCGCTTCGCGGTAATGCTGCAATTGATCGCCGTGCTCGTTCGCGCCGATCTTGGCTTCGATGGCGAGGAAGAAGGTGGAGTCGACCTGGACATAGACGTCGATGCGCTTGCTGCTGTCCTGTTGGGCCGCTTCGGCCATCTCCGGCGACGAAGCTTCGCCGAGCATCAGGGTCTTGTTCCTGACCGGCAGTTCCGAAAAGACGCGCGCCGCGTCCAGATTCGCCGGCACATGCCCTGCGCCCCCGGCGGGCAGTCCCCGGACGAAGCGCTCGATGAAGGCCGTACCCAGGTTATGGCTGCCCTTGGGGTCCAGGAGCCATGCCAGTGTCTTGGTGTGGCGCAGTTCGTAGGTTTCCAGGCCGAGCACCTCGAACGGGTTGAATACCGACAGCGCTTCGCGCAGTTTGCTGAATCCCGGGTGGGAAAAGAGTTCTTCGGACATGGTCGTCTGCCTGGAGTTGAGCCGCCAGCAGCATAGGCTTCAAGTTGCATTTAGTCAACATACGGCCTATGCTGTCTTGACTCAGCAAGGAATCAACAGATGCATCAAGTTCGGTTTGCTTCAATAAATCGCCGTGCGGAGCTCGCGGTGATCCTCGCCCTGTGGCATGAGCTCCCCGCCCGGGGCCTGGCGTACGCCATCTAAAAGGACGGCTATCCCCGGATGCCGCTGGCGGACGGCGGCGCCGGGAATTGGACGACACGCGGTGTCGAGATGGAGTTATTCATGGATGGGATTGAGCGATGAAAAACGTGAACATGGAAGAAGCGGCCGATGCCGCGGCCGAGCTGACGGCGAACGAGCGCAGGTACCTCGAACGCGCGCAGGACGATCCCTTCGAGGATGGCGGGATCGTGCGTTACTACGAACAGGCCTTGAAAAGCAGGGTCCACGAGACGGTACTCGCGGCGATCGAAGTGCGCATGCGGACCGACTTTCCGAAAGCCGCCAAAAGAGTGTTCGGCGCCAAGGGAGAGCAGGTCGAAGCCATGCTCGAGCGCGTGCAGGACGCGGTCCTGGCGCAGTTCGACCTGGCCGGCAATGGCCTGGGCAGCCACATCAAAGTCGGTGGCGACGAGCGCCGCACCGGCAAGGCCTATCTGTACCGCTATCTGTCCTACCGTGCGCGCGGGCAGCAGTACGGCGCACAGATCGCCCTGATCCAGGACGACCCGGCGCAGGAATTGCGCGTGCTCGTGCGCTACTACCGCGTTTATGCCGACGCCGGCAACATCGACGAGCAGGAGTGGTTCGCGGCGGGTGACATCGGGCGCGCCCAGGACGCCTACCTGGCGCTCCTCGAGCGGCTGGCGGTACCGCGCCGCCCGCAGGCCGCCTGAGCGCCTCGGTCAACGCCCGGAACGCGTCTGCCTTGCTGTCCCCGGTTTGCCAATTCTCAAATTTTCTTGCCCATATATCGATAGACTGATTCGGTCCGGCTAGTGCCATCGAAAAAGAAATCGAAGGAAATGGCGAGGGAAGGTATGGGATCGGAATCCGAATCGTGTGCCGGCCAGGCCGGCGCTTACGGCACAGCGGCCATGCGCAGGTCGGGGCATGCCGCGACGAGGCGCCGCCGCGAACGAGGCGCTTTCGCCATCATGTTCGTACCGCTGCTGTTCGTCATCGTCGCGTTCTGCGGCCTGGCCCTGGATGCCGGCCAGCTGTACAACCGCAAGGTCGACCTGACCGGCGTGGCCAAGGCAGTCGCCCTGGCGGCCGCACGCGAACTCAACGGCACGGACGACGGCATCACGATGGCAAAGAAAAGGGCCAGGGAGACCGCCGAGGCCCTTCGCTACGGCTATTTTCAGGACGGCGCCCCCGTCCCATGGAACGAGGCCGCCCTGAGCTTCAGCACCGCACCCGCGCGCGACGGGAACTGGATTCCAGCCTCTTCAGCCAACGGAACGCCCCAGACAACGAAATCGGCGCTCTACTACGCCAAGGTCGACACCGCCGGACTCGACCCTTCCGTCGGCACCGTGAATACCTTCCTCATGCATCTGGTGACCGGCGCCACCAGTGCGATCCGGATGAGAGAAAGTGCGGTGGCGGGACGGTCGGCGCTCAACGTGACACCGATAGCGATTTGCGCAATGTCCACTGACGCCGCCAGCAAGTACACCTTTACGACTTCCGGCGGCGTGACACTCAACGAACTGGTTCAATACGGCTACAGGCGCGGAGTGAGCTACGATCTGATGCAGCTCAACCCGAATGGGACCAGCGCAATCAGCTATATCGTCAACCCGGTCGCCGTACCGGGAGGCGCCGGCCCCGCATTCAGCAGCTCGAGTCTCGGTCCGTTCATGTGCAGCGGCAGCGTATGGGTCCCGCGCCTCACGGGCGGCACCATTCGCGTGACCTCGCTCCCATCCACATCGCCGCTGGCATCCCTGTCCACGCCGCTCAATTCGCGCTTCGACATCTATGGAAGCGGTCCCTGCGCAGCCAATGGCGCCCCTCCGGACTACAACGTCCAGGCCTACGAATACGACAAGAACAACGCCGTCAAATGGATGAATCCGACGAAGGGCAGCCGGGCCGCCCTGACGGTGACCTCGCGAGGCAAGCGCGAGACCGCCGCGGATCTTCTGACCGCCCCCGCGTCGGCGGGCGACTACGGTCCGCTATGGGCTTTCGCCAAAGCGGCCAAGGCCCCGACGCCGCTGGACGCGCCGGAACCGGCCAACGGCTATGCGACCTTCAGTACGTCGGACTGGTCGACCCTGTACAAGTCCGGCCCGACCGCACCGGGCTACCCGACCGCGACAGCCACGCCTTACCTGTCGACCAGCACCTCCTCCGGCAATTACGCCAGCCCGGGCGCCGACCACCTCGATATCTCGACGCTGAATCGGCGGGTCCTCAACATACCTCTATTGTCCTGCTCCCCGGCAGCACCGTCCGGCACCAACACCAGCGCGACCGTAGTGGCGATCGGCAAGTTCTTCATGACGGTCCCGGCTACCGATACGAGCCTGATCGCCGAGTTTGCCGGCCTGATCCCGGAACAGGCACTTTCCGGTCAAGTGGAGCTCTATCCATGAAAGCGCGTTTGCCAAGGAAGTTGCCACGTTCGCCCAGGCGGGAGCGCGGCTCCGCGGCCGTCGAACTGGCCCTCATACTGCCGATCCTCATCACACTCCTGACCTTTCCGGTTTTCTATGCGCGCTGCTTGTGGCACTACACCGTTGCGCAGAAAGCGGCACAGGACGCGGCACGCTACATGGCTTCGGTACCGGCTGCCGAGATGCGCTCCAAGAAACTGGGCGCCGCGGCACAAAAGATTGCGGAAGAGATTGCAAATCAGGAGATCGCCGAACTTGCTCCCGGCAAGGAGTTCGACCCGCCGCAGATCACCTGCGACGGCCTGTCGTGCGGCTCTTCGACCGGGAAGACGCCATCCAAGGTGCGTGTCTACATCAGTTTCGGCATGGCCGACACATTCTTCGGCGCCGTGGACACCGGCCGCTACGGTCTGTTAGTCACTGCTGACGTGACGATGCGCTATGCCGGCAATTAAATCTACGCGCCGTGCTCCACGACATCCCGGGGTGCGGGAATCGGGGATCGCTGCCATCGAATTCACGGTGCTTGCGGTCGTCTTCTTCAGCTTCGTGTTCGGGATCATGGAAGTCTCCCGCCTGCTGTTCGTATACAACACCCTGCAGGAAGTCACACGCCGCGCCGCCGCCGCCGCCGTCAACATCTACCCGAGCGACACCACCGCAATCGACAAAGTGAAGCAGGATGCCGTCTTCCGGAATTCACCTGGCGAGCTCGTGCTTGCACCGCCGATCACGGACCAGCACGTGCGCCTCGAGTACCTGAAATTCGATTTATCCGTGATCCCGGAAACTGCCTGGCCCGCCAGCGCCGCTGCCAATCGCGCGATCTGCATGGCCAATTCGCACGCCGCCAACTGCATCCGCTTCGTGCGGGCCAGCGTTTGCGACCTGCATGTGGCCGGTGAATGCGACGCCGTGCCCTCGGCCTTGCTGCTTCCCCTGGTCGACCTGCGCGTCCGCCTCCATAAGGCGACGACGATCGCGCCAGTCGAGTCCCTGGGCTACGTGCTGGGGACGCCGGCTCCGCCGGTGCCTCCTCCTTGCTCCTGCTGAACAGTACGGACTGGTGCGGCTGTCGGCCCGGTGCATATCGACGAATGAAACCGGCCACGGAAGCCGGCGCCTGAACGCAGGCCGCTAGACCAGGGGCACGCCGTTGAGCCCGCGCGTTCCCGCAAACACGCCGCTGATGAATTCGAGGAATACGGATGCCCGTTGCGGCAGCAGCCGCTCGGCCGCATACAAGGCGTTCAAGGGCGTGCCCGATACGGCGTAGGCGCTCAGCAGCGCGCTTACCTCGCCGCGTTCGAGTTCGCCGGCGACCATCCAGGACGGAAGATAGCCGATGCCCAGGCCGCCCAGCACTGCGCGGCGGATGCCTTCCAGGTTGTTGAGCCGTAGACGCCCGCCGACGTGGACCTCGCCCGTGCTGAAGGGCCAGCCGCCGCTGCCCAGCAGGGTGTAGACGATGCACTCGTGCTGCATCAAGTCCGGCGGCTCGGCCGGCAGGCCATGCCGTTCGAGATAGGCCTTGCTGGCGACGCAGATGCGCTCGGATGTCCCGACACGCCGTGCACGCAACGCGCTGTCCTTGAGGGCGCCGCCGCGGATCGCGATGTCGACGCCTTCGGCGACCAGATCGATATAGCTGTCGCTGAGCCTGAGCTCGACCTGCACGTCGGGATAACGGGATAAGAACCGGGGCAAGGCCGCCATCAGAACTTCGGTACCCAGGCTCTCCGCGCATGCCACGCGCAGCAAGCCATGCGGATGCTCTTCGCCGCGGGCGTCGGACTCCGCCTGCGCAATGACATCGAGAGCATGCTTTGCCTGCGCGTAATAGGCCTGTCCTTCCGGCGTCGTTGCCAGATGGCGTGTCGAGCGATGCAGCAGCCGCGTGCCCAGCAGTTTCTCGAGCGAGGCGATATGCCGGCTGACGTTGGGCTGGCCGATCTGCAGCTCCCTTGCCACTGCGGAGAAACTGCCTGTTTCGACCGCCCGTACGAAGCAATGCATCCACATCAACTTATCCATTTTTTCCAGGCCTGATTTCGATTCATGCAATGGGAGCATAAATGATATGGCGCCGGCCTGTCTTCTCCTTCCGCCGGCTTCGCCCCACACTGAGGACTGCGTTCAATGCAAAACCCGATTTCATAGCCAAGGAAAAACCATGTCACTGAAACTTGCACAAAAAGTAGCGGTCGTTACCGGCGGAAGTACCGGCATCGGCCTGGCCATTGCCAGACGTTTCGTCAGCGAAGGCGCGAAAGTCTATATCACCGGTCGCCGCCAGGCGGAACTCGATGCCGCCGTCCAGGCCATCGGAGGCGATGCGGAAAGCGCCCGTGTGGACTCTGCGGATATCGCGCAGCTGCGCGCCCTGTTCGATCGGATCGGTCAGAAGCACGGCAAGCTCGACGTTCTCGTCGCAAATGCGGGCGGCGGCGCACTGATGCCCTTCGGGCAGATCACCGAAGAACACTTCGACGACACTTTCTCGCGCAACGTGAAAGGCACCCTGTTCACCGTCCAGACCGCTTTGCCGCTGTTGGGCACAGGTTCGTCGGTCATCCTGACCGGCTCCACGGCAGCCAGCGGCGGGACCGAAGCGTTCAGCGTTTACGCCGCCTCCAAAGCCGCCGTCCGTGCCTTCGCCCGCAACTGGATTCTCGACCTGAAGGGTCGCGGTATCCGCATCAACACGCTGAGCCCGGGTCCGATCAGGACGCCTGGCTTGGTCGAGCTCGTTGGCACCGATCCGGATCAGCAACAAGGCTTCCTCGACCACCTGGCCTCGCTCATTCCGATGGGCCGCGTCGGCGAGCCGGACGAAATCGCGAAGGCGGCAGTATTTCTGGCGTCGGACGACGCGAGTTTCGTGAGCGGCATCGAACTGTTCGTGGATGGCGGCCTCCGCCAGATCTGAGACGGCGCTACGTCCTGCTCGCGGCTGCACCGATCGCCGGTGCAGCCGGCCCCGAACCCGGCATCCCGGTGCCGATGCGAAAGGGTCCGCCGGGTCGGCGCTCTCATTTGGCGATATCGACGTGATACGGAAGCCAGCGCGGGCAGACCCGGCAGGTTCTGGTGATTCAACGGCACAAGAAACACAGGTATCCTGGACATGTTCTAATTGCGGAAACGAGCTCGTTCCACAGCCCGGGAGAACGAGACAGCACCCTGCCCAGGGTATGGGCGCACATTCAGGAGAGTGCAATGAGCCGTAAGACCCCCATTGAGCGCTACCGCAACATCGGCATCAGCGCCCACATCGACGCCGGCAAGACGACCACGACCGAGCGCATCCTGTTCTACACCGGCGTCAATCACAAGATAGGCGAGGTGCACGACGGCGCGGCGACCATGGACTGGATGGAACAGGAACAGGAGCGCGGCATCACGATCACCTCGGCTGCGACCACGGCATTCTGGAAGGGGATGGCCGGCAATTACCCGGAACATCGCATCAACATCATCGACACCCCGGGGCACGTCGACTTCACCATCGAGGTCGAACGCTCGATGCGGGTACTGGACGGCGCGGTGATGGTGTACGACTCGGTCGGCGGCGTGCAGCCGCAATCCGAAACCGTGTGGCGCCAGGCGAACAAATACAAGGTGCCGCGCATCGCCTTCGTCAACAAGATGGACCGCGTCGGCGCCGATTTCTTCCGCGTGCGGCAGCAGATCCACGACCGTTTGAAGGGCAACCCGGTGCCAATCCAGGTGCCGATCGGTGCCGAGGACAGGTTCGAAGGCGTGGTCGACCTGGTCAAGATGCGCGCCATCCGCTGGGACGAAGCCGGTCAGGGCGTGCACTTCGAGTACGGCGACATCCCGGCCGAACTGGAAGGGGTCGCGCGCATCTGGCGCGAAAGCCTGGTCGAGGCGGCGGCCGAGGCAACCCCCGAGCTGACCGAGAAATACCTGAACGGCGAGCCGCTTTCCGAAGACGAGATCAAGGCGGCGCTGCGCCAACGCACTGTGGCCGGCGAAATCGTGCCGATGCTGGCCGGCTCCGCCTTCAAGAACAAGGGCGTGCAGGCGATGCTGGACGCCGTGATCGACTACCTGCCCTCTCCGATCGACGTGCCGGCCATTGCGGGCCATGACGAGAACGACCAGCCGATCGAGCGCCACCCGTCGGACGAGGAGCCGTTCGCCGCGCTGGCCTTCAAGATCATGACCGATCCTTTCGTGGGCCAGCTGACCTTCTTCCGCGTGTATTCGGGCGTGGTCAATTCCGGAGACAGCGTGTACAACCCGACCAAGGGCCAAAAGGAGAGGCTGGGCCGCATCCTGCAGATGCACGCCAACGAGCGCAAGGAAATCAAGGAAGTGTTCGCCGGCGACATCGCGGCCGCGGTAGGCCTGAAGTCGGTTACCACAGGCGATACGCTCTCCGATCCGCAGCACGTGATCGTGCTGGAAAAGATGGTGTTCCCGGAACCGGTGATCTCGCAGGCGGTGGAACCGAAAACCAAGGCCGACCAGGAAAAGATGGGGGTCGCCCTGAATCGCCTGGCGCAGGAAGACCCCTCGTTCCGTGTCCGCACCGACGAGGAATCCGGCCAGACCATCATGTCCGGCATGGGCGAGCTGCACCTGGAAATCCTGGTTGACCGCATGAAGCGCGAGTTCGGCGTCGAAACCACGGTCGGCAAGCCGCAGGTGGCGTACCGCGAAACCATCCGCAACGCGGTCGAGAACGTCGAAGGCAAGTTCGTCAAGCAATCGGGCGGCAAGGGACAGTATGGCCACGTGGTGCTCAAGCTCGAGCCGCTAGAGCCCGGCAAGGGTTATGAATTCGTCGACGCCATCAAGGGTGGCGTGGTGCCGCGCGAGTACATCCCGGCGGTCGACAAGGGCATCCAGGAGACGCTGCCTTCCGGCGTGCTGGCCGGCTACCCGGTGGTCGACGTGCGCGCGACGCTGACCTTCGGCTCTTACCACGACGTCGACTCCAACGAAAACGCCTTCCGCGTGGCCGCCTCGATGGCTTTCAAGGACGGCATGCGCAAGGCCTCGCCCGAACTTCTCGAGCCGATGATGCAGGTCGAGGTCGAGACACCCGAGGAATTTACCGGCAACGTGATGGGCGACCTGTCGACCCGGCGCGGCCTGGTCCAGGGTATGGACGAGATTGCCGGCGGCGGTGGCAAGTTGATCAAGGCAGTGGTGCCGCTGGCCGAGATGTTCGGCTACTCGACCACGCTGCGTTCGCTGACCCAGGGCCGCGCGACTTACACGATGGAATTCAAGCACTACGCGGCGGTTCCCAGGCATGTGCTCGACCAGATCGCATCAACGCGCGCGAATCGATAATCAGCCCTGGGGCAACATGAACTCCGCGAAGAAATCGCCCAGGGCCTGGTGTGCATCCAAGGGCAGGACCAGGGCGATATACTGATCGGGGCGCACCACGACCAGGGCACCCTGCTCGCGATCCACGCCGCGCAAGTCGAAGATGTCCGGGCCGTGCTTGAGCTTGGCGCTGAACACCTTTTCGTAATCGTGGAGGCCATGGCGCCCTTTCTGCGGCCATAGCAGCGCGGACATCGCCTGGATTTCGAGGTTCGCGTGACTGCCCTGGAAGACGGCGCGCAGGTCGAACACCGCGTCCGGGTCCTGGCCCGCCGCAGTGTATCTGCGCACTGGCGAGGCGGGTGAATCCTCGAGGAAGCGACACAGCTTGCGCAGGCCGCTGTTAGCGTCCACGGCGTCATCCTTGCCGGCGAAGGCGTAGAGGCGCCAACGCCCGTCGGCCTTGCCCGCATGTCCCAGATGAACTACCTTGGCGTCGCAAATGCGCACCACTTCAGCCGAGTGAAAACGCGTCCCCACTTCGAAGCCGGCGGCCAAATGCTGGTGCGTCCCGTCACCGCAGAGGAGCGATGCGCTGTATTTCGTGCCCATGCCGGCGGTGTACCGCAGGTGCCGCTCGAAATACGTCTGGAACTCCTTGGGGTCCAGACCTCCGCCCTGTCCGTCGGCCGGTTTTTCGCTGATCATCTTCGCCCACTCACTGTCGAAGTCGATCAATTGCTTTCCGACCGCCTGGCGCTCGGCATTGTAGCTATGCAGGAGCGATGGCGGGCATTGTCCGCGCAGGACAGCCGCAAGCTTCCAGCCCAGGTTGAACGCATCCTGCATGGAGCAATTCATGCCCTGTCCCGCCTTGGGACTGTGGGTGTGGCAAGCGTCGCCGGCGATGAAGACGCGCGGCAGCTGCCCGCTTTCCCGTCCTGCAGGCACGTCGTCGTATTTGTCGCAGATGCGCTGGCCGATCTCGTACACAGACCACCATGCGACCTCCTTCACATCCAACTTGTAAGGATGGAAAATGCGCTGCGCGGCATCGATTAACTGCTCGATCGTAATCTTGCGCTGCGACACGCGTTCGTCCTCCCTCAGCTCGTCCATCTCCACGTACAGCCGAGTGAGATACCCTCCCTCGCGCGGAATGATCAGGAGACTGCCTTCGCAGGACTGGATCGCCACCTTGTAGCGCACGTCGGGGAAGTCGGTTACCGCCAGCACGTCCATCACCCCCCAGGCCTGGTGCGCCGCCTCGCCGGCCAGTTCGCGGCCGATCGCGGTGCGCGTGGCACTGCGCGCACCGTCGCAGCCCACGACATAGCGTGCGCGCACGATCTCGCGCTGCCCGGCATGCGTCGGGTCGGTGCGCTCCAGCGTCGCCGTCACCGGATAGTCGCCGGCAGCAGCATCGACCTTGACGTCGAGCAGCTTGCGCGCGTAATGCGGCGCCAGCCGGCTCGGCGAATTGCGCATGGTCTCGAGGTAGAGATCGTGGACCCGTGCCTGGTTGAGCACCACGTGCGGAAACTCCGACAAGCCGTCCTCCGTGTCCTGCACGCGGCCATGACGCACGATCTCGCGCGGGTTCTTTTCGTCGGGTTTCCAGAACGTGACTTCGTTGATCCAGCAGGACTCCTGGAGCACGCGCTCGGCGAAATTGAATGCCTCGAACATTTCCATCGTGCGGCAGGCGATGCCGTCGGCCTGTCCTTTCTCCAGCGGCCCATCCTTCTGCTCGACGATCGCCGTGCGAATCTCGGGGAACGCTGCCAGTTGCGCCGCCAGCGTCAGGCCCGCCGGGCCGCAGCCGACAATGAGTACATCCACCTGTGCCGGCACGGCATCGGTGTGCGGCCGGGCGAGCGGCGAAACCGGGTGAAGATGCGGGTCGCCGGGACGAAATCCGTCGAGATGGAATTGCATGACTGGTCTCCTGAAAACTGTTACTACCGTTGTGTTATTTCGCGGCATGTTCCGCGTCGCTCCTGCGGTGGAAGCACTTTGACGGAAAAGAAGTATTTTCGAAACAGATAATCTTTGATCGTTATAATCAGGATTTTAAATATCGATAGACCAATGAAGCACTTTGACCTCGAGCTGCTGCAGATCTTCGACGAAATCTTCAAGACAGGGAACGTGACCCGGGCAGCCCACAACCTGGGCCTGCCGCAGTCGAGCGTCAGCCTCGCCCTGAGCAAGCTGCGCGGCCATTTCAACGACCAGCTGTTCAGCCGTACCGTCAAGGGCATGGTGCCCACGCCACGCGCACAGAACGCGATCGGGGACGTGCGCCTCGCGATCTCGGCAGTGCAGCATGCGCTGGCCGACCAGCCGGTATTCGACCCCGCCGAGAGTACCCGTCAATTCCGTGTCTGCATGACGGATATCAGCGAGATCGTGCTCCTGCCGCGCATGCTGAACCACTTGCGCGCCATTGCCCCGGGCATTCACCTCGAGATATCGAGGATTTCCCCGGCCACGCCCGCCGAGCTTGCGGACGGCACGGTCGACCTGGCGGTCGGTTTCATGCCACATCTGGAGGCCGGCTTCTACCAGCAAAAGCTGTTCGACCAACACTTCGTCTGCCTGGTCGCGCATACGCATCCGCGTGTGGGCGCGTCGCTGACGGTCGAGAATCTGCGGCAGGAGGGACATGTGCGCGTACGTACCTCGGGCACCGGCCATGCGATCGTCGACAAGATACTGGCGCGCGAGGAGATCGAGCGCAATGTCGTGCTGAACCTGCCGAGCTTCCTGGGCGTCGCGTCCATCGTGGCGCAGACCGAGCTGCTGGCCATTGTCCCCTTGCGCTATGCGAGCGTGGTGGCAGGCAGCGAAGCGGTCCGCTTCCTGGAGATCCCGGTGGATCTACCGAGCTATCAGGTCAAGCAGCACTGGCACGAACGCTATCATGCCGACGTCTCGAACCGCTGGCTGCGGCAGATGGTTGCCGCGCTGTTCGCCAGCGGCGACGCCGCCGGGAGCGGCGCGCCTCATGGCGCGTCCGCTACCCGGCCAGCTGCATGACAAGCCGCTGCGCCGTCATGCCCGATGGGCGATACCGCTAGGGTTTGCCCGGATCTTTCTGATTTGGGAACTGGTCGAATTCGATGTTGAACAGCTCCCCGTTGACCTTCTCGACCCGCCGCACGTATTCCGTCTGCACCACGTCGCGGGTGGCGGCGTCCAGCATGATCGGTCCGCGCGGACTGTTCAGCTGCATGCCCTTCAGGATTGCCATGGCCTTGTCGCCATTGATGTCGCCGTTCAGCTTGCGCGCGACCTCATAGATTGCCGCCATGCCGTCGTAGCCGCCGACGGCCATGAAGTTGGGCCGGCCCGCGCCAGGGTTGGCGCTGGCAAAACTCTTGAGGAATGCGGCATTTTCAGGCGATTTGTGGGCCGCCGAATAATGAAAGGTGGTGATCACGCCCAGCGTCGCGTCGCCCATCGCCGCCAGCATATGGTCGTCCGTCAGGTCTCCGGTGCCGATGACCTTGATACCCGCTTCGGCCAGGCCGCGCTCGCGGTAGCCCTTCATGAAAGCGATGGTGTGTTCGCCGGGCGGTACGAATACGAACACCGCATCCGGCCTGGCGTCCTTGATGCGCTGGATGTAAGGCGCGAAGTCGGGATTTTTCAGCGGTACGCGGATTGCCTCCTGGACCTTGCCACCTCCTTCCGTCAGGGCCGCCTTGAACGCCGTTTCGGCATCGATACCGGGCGCGTAATCGGCTACCAGCGTGACCACGTTCCGGATCTTGTTCTTGAGCGCCCACTTCGCCATCGGCGCGGAGCTTTGCGGCAGCGTCATCGACACGCGTGCGATGTAATTCGACTTCGTCGTAATGGCCGAACTGGCCGCATTCATGATGATCATCGGCTTTTTCGCCTGCTCGGCAAGCGGCGCGACCGCAAGTGCTTCCGGCGTCAGGCCGAAGCCGGCCAGGAAATCGACCTTGTCCCGCACCACGAGTTCCTGGGCCAGCCGCTTCGCGATTTCGGGCGAGGGCCCGGTGGTGTCCTTGACGATGACCTCGATTTTCTTTCCGGCGACAGTGCTGCCATGTTGCGCCATATAGGCTTTGATCCCGCCTTCCATCTGCTTGCCGTAATCGGCGAACGGTCCGGAAAAGGGTGCGATCAGTCCGACCTTGATGGTGTCCTCGCCCGCGGCTTGCGCCAGCATGGTGAGGGATAGCGCGCCTGCTGCGAGGACTACCCTGGATATTACTTTTTTCATGCTTTAGTCTCCATTTAAGCTGTTCTTGTTTCTTGTCCGGCCAGATATTCGCTCGACCGCGCCTCCCGATGCGGTCCGGAACCATCGCTCACAGTGTGCCGAAGTTCGCGCCCATTGAATACTTGTTGGACATTGATTCATATAATCAGCCTTTTGAATAATGCTGGATTTGTCGCTTCGGCGCCTGACGCCAGCTTGAACACGCCGACTGCCTGCGCCAGCCTCGCCGCCTGCTCCCGCATCGCTTCGGACGCGGCTGCCGCTTCCTCGACCAGGGCCGCGTTCTGCTGGGTCATCTGGTCGATCTCGGCGACGGACTGGTTGATCTGCTCGATACCGATGCCCTGTTCCCGGGTCACGGCGCTGATCTCACCGATCATGCTGCTGACACGGCCGACGTCGGCGAGAATTTCCTGCATCGTCGTACCCGCTTCCCGTACCAGGCCCACGCCGTCGTCGACCTTCGACACGGAGTCCCCGATCAGCGTCTTGATCTCGCGGGCGGCGGCGGCCGAGCGCTGGGCCAGGTTGCGCACCTCGCTGGCCACCACGGCGAAGCCCCTGCCCTGCTCGCCCGCGCGCGCGGCTTCCACCGCCGCATTCAGGGCCAGGATGTTTGTCTGGAAAGCGATGCCGTCGATGACGCTGATGATATCGACGATCCTGCTGGACGAGGCGTTGATCGATGCCATGGTTTCGACCACCCGGGCGACCGCGGCCCCGCCGCGCCCCGCGACCTCGGAGGACGATTCCGCCAGCACATACGCCTGGCGCGCGTTGTCCGCGCTCTGATTGAGGGTGGTGGTCAGTTCCTCCATCGATGCCGCGGTTTCTTCGAGTGAGCTGGCCTGGCCCTCGGTACGGCTCGACAGGTTTTGAATGCCGCTGGCGATTTGGCCCGACGCGGCGGCGATCATGTCGGTGCCGGCCCGTACCTGGCTGACGACGGCGGCCAGCGCATCGCGCATGGACTTCATCGCGGCCATCAGGCTGTCCCGGTCACCGGCGCGAACCGCCACCTCGACGCTCAGGTCGCCGGTCGCGATGCGCCGGGCCACCGCGACAGCGACTTCGGGATCGCCGCCGATCTGGCGTTCGATGTTTCGCACCAGCAGCACCACCACGCCGCTAAGGACGGCACCGATCGCGGCCAGCCAGATCGCGGCCTCTGTCATCTGTTCGCGGAAAGCCCGGTCCAGGTCGTCGGCATAGAGGCCCACCATGAAATACCAATTCCAGGGCTTGTAGTGAACGGTATAGGATATCTTGGGTACCGGCTCCCGCGAGCCCGGCTTGACCCACATGAACGAGGTAAAGCCGGAACCGGTTTGCAAGGTCGACTTGACGCCTTCCACACTGATTGCCCGGCCGTTCACGTCGAGCACTTTCGCGATCGGCATGCCCTCCAGGTCGGCCTTGAAGGGGTGCATCAGCATCTTGTCCTTGTCGAATACGACGATGTAGCCGCTATCCCCGAAGCGCAATGCCCTGATGCGCGCCAGGGCCTGCTTTTTGGCTTCGTCGAGAGGCAGCGCACCCCTGGCGGCCAATGCCTCGTACTCCCCGGTGATTGACGCCGCCATGTCGTTCGCATTCGCGAGCTGGATCTTGCGTTCGTCAAAGCGCAATTCGCGCGTGCGCATGGCATCGATCACGAATACTGCGAGCAGGCATATCCAGCCAAGAAGCAATGGAAGGAATAGTTTTTGGCGAAAGGTCATTTTCATTGTAGTTATCAAGGCAACAGCGCCGGAATCACAGCCAATATCCCACCTGTCATTTTTTTCACGTTTTTATTTCCTGTTTTATCTAGTTCCAGGTTTGACTGGCCCCAGGGGGTTTTCCTCGCACTGATGCCGCCCATAAATCTTGCGAGTGAGCATAGTCTGCCCAAGTCAAGGGATGGTGGATACCGATCCATTCCGATTTCGGAAATCAGGTTTTTAAATAATGCGGGAGTCAGGAAACGCTTCGATACCGGGTTGTGACCCGACCGGCAGGGCTGTACCGCACATCGGTACACTGACGCAGACGTCGGAAGGCGTGGCCTTTCTGCGGCAGGCGCGGGTAGCCGTCGCCACGCGGGACCCGGCCCTTGGTTCGGTGGCGGCGCGACCAGTCTTCCTCAGTGATTATGGCGTGGCATGTCCTGGGCGACGCCCCGGTACTTCAACGCCATCTCTATGACAGCACCGGTATGCAGTTGGCCGACGCTGGCGCGGTAGATCTCCTGCCACGGGGTCTGGTTGCCGGGTAGGGGCGGCGGCGCATCCTTCCTGCGCGCCGCCAGCTCCGCATCCGGCAGCAGTACGTCGCAGCGTCCGATGTTCAGGTCCACGCACACGCTGTCGCCGGTGCGCAGCAAGGCCAGGTTGCCGCCGGCCGCACTCTCCGGCGAAGCGTTCAGGATCGACGGGCTATCCGAGGTGCCGGACTGGCGACCGTCGCCCAGGGTAGGCAGCGCCATGATGCCGCGCTTGATCAGGGCGTCCGGTGGTTGCATGTTCACCACTTCCGCCGAACCGGGCCAGCCAACCGGACCGGCACCGCGAATGACCAGCATGGTGTGTTCGTCGATGTTCAGGGCCGGATCGTTGATGCGCTGGTGATAGTCGTCGGAGCCGTCAAACACGACCACGCGGCACTGGAAGCGGTTTTCCGACCCGGGCGTCGACAGGTAGCGCTCCCGGAAACTTGGAGAGATCACGCTGGTTTTCATGATCGCGAAGTCGAACAGATTACCCTTCAGGACCATGAAGCCGGCCTTCTCCTTGAGCGGCTCGGCGAAGGGCCGGATCATCTCGCGATCCGGACTCTCCCTGCCCGCGAGGTTTTCGGCCATGCTGAACCCGGTCACGGTCGGACGCTTAGAGCGCAGCAGGCCCTGCTGTTCCAGCTCCCACATGATGGCCGGCACGCCGCCGGCGCGGTGGAAACGCTCGCCAAGGTATTTGCCTGCCGGCTGCATGTTCAGCAGCAGCGGCACCTCGTAGCCGTATTCCATCCAGTCCGCAGGCGTGATCTCGACGCCGGCGTGGCGCGCCATCGCCATGATGTGCGGCTGGGCGTTGCTGGATCCGCCGATCGCGGCGTTCACCACGATCGCATCCAGGAATGCCTCACGCGTCAGGATCGTCGACGGGCGCAGGTCTTCATGCGCCATCGCGACGATCCGGCGGCCGGTGTCGTAGGCCATCTGGCCGCGCTCGCGGTACGGCGCCGGAATCGCCGAGCAGCCGGTCAGCGACATGCCGAGCGCTTCGGCCACCGCGTTCATGGTCGACGCCGTACCCATGGTATTGCAGTGCCCGGCGGACGGCGCCGATGCGGTCGCGATCTGGATGAATTTATCCTCGTCGATCTCACCCGCGGCGAGGCGGCGGCGGCCCTTCCAGATCGCGGCGCCGGAACCGACCAGCTCGCCTTCGAACCAGCCGTCCAGCATCGGGCCGCCGGACAGCACGATGGCCGGGATGTCGACGGTGGCGGCGGCCATCAGCTGGGCCGGCGTGGTCTTGTCGCAGCCGGTGGTCAGCACCACGGCGTCGATCGGGTAGCCGTGCAGGATCTCGACCAGGCCCAGGTAGGCCAGGTTGCGGTCCAGCGCCGCGGTCGGGCGGCGGCAGTTCTCGAAGATCGGGTGCAGCGGGAATTCCATCGGGATGCCGCCGGCGTCGCGGATGCCATCGCGCACCCGCTCGGCCAGCTCCAGATGGATGCGGTTACACGGCGAAATGTCGCTCCCGCTCTGGGCGATCCCGATAATCGGTTTGCCCGAGCGCAGCTCGGCGGGCGTGATACCGTAGTTCATGAAACGCTCGAGATAGAGCGCGGTCATGTCGATGCGTTCTTCGTTGTCGAACCAGTCCTGGGACCGGAAACGGCGTGCCGCCTGTTGCATGCTCATGTTCTCATTCCTTGATCCGCAGCGTGTGCTGCGGCAGTCCCGGCGTCTCGACGCGGAAGCCGAACAGGCCGCCCGCGAGCGGCTGCGTAGCCAGTTGGTCCTCCGACAGTCCCTTGCGCGCGGTGGTCGCGTAGACGGTGCGCAGGTCCTTCCCGCCGAACGCCAGTTTGGTGACGTTGGCGCAGGGGAAGCCTACCTCGCCAAGCTTGCGGCCCGCCGCGTCGAACCGGTCGATGCGCCAGCCGCCGAAGGTCGCGACCCAGAGATGCCCATCGAGGTCGACCGCCATCCCGTCCGGAAAGCCGCCGTCCAGGATTTCCACGAACAGGCGCTTGTTCGCCAGGCTCCCGTCCGAAGTCAGATCGAAGGCGTAGATCCGCTTTTCCAAGGTGTCGGTGTGGTAGAGGGTACGCCCGTCGGGACTGACGGCGGGGCCGTTGGTGATGACATAGCCATGGTCCATCTTTGCGGCTTCCATGCCGTCGAAGCGGTACAGCACGCCGCTCGGCATTTCCTCTGCGTCGTGCATCGAGCCAAACCACAGGTGGCCGTGGGCATCGACGTAGCCGTCATTGAAGCGATTACCGGGAACATCGGCCTCCACCTTCGCCAGCGGCAGGAATTCGCCGGTCTCGTCGATGAAGCGGTACAGGCCATCTTCGAGCGAGCAGACCATGCCGCCGCTGGCCGGAACGATGAAGCTCACCTGCCCCGGCGCATCCCAGCTGCGGCGCCCCGAACCGTCGGCGGCGCAACGGTGGATGCGCCTGCCCTTGATGTCGACGAACCAGACCTGGCCAGTCGCGGCATCCCACAGGACGCCCTCACCCAGCGTGGCCTTCGCTTCCCACAGGCAGGCTGGCAGGACCGCGCTCATGCGCCGTACCAGCCGGCGTCGACGAAGTATTCACGGCCGCTGCAGCGGCGCGCGTTATCCGACGCCAGGAACAGGACCAGCGCGGCCACGTCCTGCATCTCGACGCGCTCCGGCATGCATTGGCCAGCCAGGATACGGGCCTCTTCCTCCGGGTTGTGCCACAGCGCCTGCTGGCGCGGCGTACGCACCGCTCCCGGTATCACCGTGTTGGCGCGGATCCCGTATTTGCCGGCCTCGCGCGCCAGCGCCCTGGTCATGCCTTCGATGCCGGCCTTGGCCGTCATGTACAGATGGAGCTGGGCGTGGGGGAGATGCCAGGAGATCGAACCGAAGTTCAGGATCACGCCATGGCCCCGCTTCTTCATGCCGGGTAAAACCGCCTGGGTGCAGAAGAACATGTGGCGCAGGTTGACGTTGATGCGGCTCTCCCAGTAAGCAGGTGTGACGTCCTCGATCTCGTGGCGGTCGTCGTTGGCGGCGTTGTTGAGCAGGATGTCGACACCACCGAGTTCATCCAGGATGCGGGCAAAGACGGTCTTCAGCTCGTCAAGCCTGGTCAGGTCGCACTTGACAAACTTCGGCGGCGTCGAGGCGTCGCGCAACGCCGCCTCGAGCTCGCGCGAAGCCTCCTCCGCGATGTCGATGAAGACCACACGGGCGCCCTGCCCGGCGAAGGCCCTGGTCAGCTCGCTACCGATGCCGCTGCCGCCGCCCGTGACGACGACGCGCTTGCCTTTCAGGTCGGGATAGGCGGCGTAGGCAAACCCATGTTGTGTGTTGTCGGCCATGTCGTTCTCTCTTTTATAGGAGGCCGCGCTGCGCCAGGTTCTTGTAGAGCGCACGCACGCCAAAGGTCCAGGGTTCGATCTCGTCGCTGCGGCGCACCGTGTTGACGAGCATGCCCAACGAGGGCGTCGAGATGCTGACGCGGTCGCCGTCGTGGTGGCTGAACCCCTTGCCGGCGGCATCGCGGTCCTTGATCGGCGAGAACATCGTACCGAGGAAGAGCATGAAGCCGTCAGGGTACTGATGATGGGCGCCGCATGTCTGGCTTACCAGGTCGAGCGGGTCGCGGCTGATCTCGCGCATGCGGCTGGCGCCGGCCAATTCGAAGCCGTCGTCCAGCCCCTCGATCAGCATACTCACTTCCGCTCCGCGCAAGGTATCCATGGAGAACCCGTCATCGAACAGGCGGATGAGCGGACCGATCGCGCAGGAGCCATTGTTGTCCTTGGCCTTGCCGAGCAGGAGCGCGCTACGCCCTTCGATGTCGCGTAGGTTGACGTCGTTGCCGAGCGTGGCGCCGATCACCTTGCCGCGGCTGTTCACGGCCAGGACGATCTCCGGTTCCGGATTGTTCCAGTGCGAGGATGGATGCAGGCCGACATCGGCGCCGTGGCCGACGGCCGACATCGGCTGCGACTTGGTGAACACCTCGGCGTCCGGACCGATGCCGACTTCCATGTACTGCGACCACAGGCCGCGCTCGAGCAGCTCGGCCCTCAGTTGCCGCGCCGCCTCCGAACCAGGGACCAGGTTCGACAGGTCGGTGCCGATCGACGCCTGCAACTGCTGGCGCAGCTCGGCGGCGCGGCCGGGATCGCCCTTGGCCTGCTCCTCGATCACGCGCTCGAGCAGGCTGACCGCGAAGGTCACGCCGCAGGCCTTGATCGACTGCAGGTCGCACGGTGCGAGCAGGCGCAGGCCCCCCGCTGCGGGCAGCCCCTGTGCCGCTGCCTGCAGGAGGGCGCTGGCACTACCGAGCTCCTCCCCTTCGGCGCCGCGCACGATCGCTGCCGGGTCGTCGTCCTCGAACAGGTCGGCCACCGTGGCCGCGCGGCGGGTGATATCGAACACCCGTCCGCCACGCACGGCGACCACTGCCGGACCGATGCCTTCGCGCCAGACCCGGCCCACCATCAAGGCGCGTTCAAGGTCGTGCGGCAAGACCCTGGTTTGGATTGCTGTCATATTCTCTCACTTTCAAGGTTTTCAGGTCCAGCCCGCATCTACGACGAAGTCCTGCCCGGTGCACATCCTGCTGTCGTCGGCCGCGAGGAACAGCACCATCGAGGCGACGTCGTCCGGCATCAGCTTGCCCGGCAGGCATTGCGCCCTGCTGATCTCTGCTTCGGCTTCCTTGTTCACCCAGAGTTCGACCTGGCGCTGCGTCATTACCCATCCCGGCGTCACGGTATTGACACGGATGCCGAACTTGCCGAGGTCACGCGCCAGGCAGCGGGTCAATCCCACCACCGATGCCTTGGTCGCCGCATAGACCGGGTAGCCCGGGTTCTTGGCATGGAAGGACATCGAGCTGAAATTGATGATCGAGCCGCCGCCCTTCTTCTTCATGCCGGTCAGTACTGCCTGGCAGGTGAAAAACATCGGGCGCTGGTTGATCGCTACGCGCTCGTCCCAGTAGGCCAGCGTCACGTCTTCGACCTTGTGCCGCTGGTCGTCGGCGGCATTGTTGACCAGGACGTCGAAGTCGCCGAGCTCGCTGGCCAGTTCATCCATGACGCCCTGCAGCGCCGGGATGTCGGCGATGTCGCAGTAGCGGAACACCGGTGGGTTAGGCAAGTCGCCGAGGCGCGCGCACAGCGCCGCGCCGGCCTCGCGCATGATGTCGACGAACGCCACCGTCGCGCCTTGCTCGACGAAGGCGGCGACGATCGCCTCGCCGATGCCGCTGCCTCCCCCCGTCACGAACACCCGCTTGCCCTGCAGGCTCCCATATCTCGCCAATTGTTTCATGCTGTGTCCCTGCCCTATTCTTTGCTCAGATTGCCGTCGCGCCTGCGCCAGATCCCCAGCGGATTGTTCTCCCTCAGCGCCTCGGGCAGCAGCGATTCGGGCAGGTTCTGGTAGCACACCGGGCGCAGGAATCGATTGATCGCACCGGTGCCGACCGAGGTGCTGCGGCCGTCGGCTGTGGCCGGGAACGGGCCTCCATGCACCATCGCGGTCGACACTTCCACCCCGGTCGGGAATCCGTTCGCCAGGATGCGGCCGACTTTGCGCTCGAGGACCGGCAGCAGTTCCTGCACCGCGTCCCAGTCGGCCTCGTCGATCTGCAGCGTCGCGGTGAGCTGCCCTTCGAGCCGCTCGGCGATGCTGCGCATTTGCGCCACATCCTTGCACGCCACAAGCAGCGAGGCCGGGCCGAACACCTCGCCGTGCAGTTCATGGTTCTGCAGGAAGTCCTCGGCGCTGCTGCGGAACAGGGCCGCAGCCCCTCGTCCTTCCTCATGCCCAGGCATGATGACGGTTTCGACCGCTTCGTGGCTGCACAGCGCGTCGACACCTTCCCGATAGCTGGACGCGATCCCGCGCGTGAGCATGGTGCCTGCCTGCGTACCGCGCAGCCCGTCGGCCGCGCTCGCACAGAAACGTTCCAGGCCCGCGCCTTCGATTGCCAGCACAAGGCCAGGGTTGGTGCAGAACTGTCCCACGCCCAGCGTGAGCGAAGCCGCGAAGCCCCTGGCGATGTCTTCGGCACGATTGTCGAGCGCGTGCGGCATGAGGAACACAGGATTAATGCTGCTCATTTCGGCATAGACCGGGATCGGCTGGGGGCGCGCGGCGGCCACCGCCATCAGCGCCGTGCCGCCCGAACGCGAGCCGGTGAAGCCGACCGCCTGGATCGCCGGATGCGCCACCAGGCGCTGGCCGATCCTGCTTCCCGTGCCGGTCAGGAACCCGAACACGCCGGCCGGGAGGCCGCACTGTTCGACCGCCTTGGCGACGGCGCGCGCCACCAGCTCCGAGGTGCCCGGGTGCGCCGAGTGCGCCTTCACGACCACCGGGCAACCGGCTGCCAGAGCGGAAGCGGTGTCGCCGCCGGCGACTGAGAATGCAAGCGGGAAGTTACTGGCGGCGAAAACGGCCACCGGCCCGACCCCGATCAGGCGCATGCGCAGGTCCGGACGCGGCGGCGTACGCTGGGGCAGCGCGGTATCGATGCGGGCGTCAAGCCAGGACCCTTCGCGCAGCAGCTCGGCGAACATCCGCAACTGGCCCACGGTCCGTCCACGCTCACCCTCGAGGCGCGCGCGCGCAAGGCCCGACTCGGCCATCGCCCGTTCGATCAGGGCGTCCCCGATCGCCAGGATCCGCTCGGCCACGGTTTCCAGGAAGTGCGCACGCGCCACGGCTGTGGTATTGCGGAATGCATCGAAGGCCTCGCCCGCCATCCGGCAGGCGCGGTCGACCTGCCCGTCGTCCACCATGTGGAACCCGGGCTCGATGTGTTCCTGCCTGTTGGGGTCCCATGCCTTGAAGGATCCCGCGGTGCCGTGCTCGCACACGCCGCCGATGATGGCTTCACCAGTAATCGTCATAACTGCTTTACTCCCGCAAAGGTGGTTGGAGTCACGGCAAGCCGGTTCCGCAGTGCGGGACCGAAGCCCTCGGCGGCGATCTCGAAGGTTTCGCCGTCCCTGACCTGGATGCCGTCCGCGAAGCTCAGGGTCGCGGTGCCGAAGAAGTGGATATGCACGTCGCCGGCACGCTTGAACAGCCCGTACTTGAAATGGTGGTGTTCGAGGTTGGCGATGGTGTGCGACATGTTCTGTTCGCCGGACAGGAATGCCTTCTCCCAGCGCACTTCTCCTTTCGCGTCGCGGATGCGCGATACACCCGCCACATGCGCCGGCAGTTCTCCCACCCGCAGGGCCGGACCGAGCCCACAGTTGCGCAGCTTGGAGTGGGCCAGGTAGAGATAGTTCTGGCGTTCGGTCACGTGGTCCGAGAATTCGTTACCCAACGCGAAGCCGAGGCGCCAGGGCTGACCGTCCTCGCCGATCACGTACAGGCCGGCGATCTCCGGCTCTTCGCCGCCGTCCAGCGAGAAGTCCGGCATCTCGATGGCCTGTCCGCCGGCGCGTACGATCGAGCCGTCGCCCTTGTAGAACCATTCCGGCTGCACGCCCGGGCTGCCCGCTGCCGGCTTGCCGCCTTCGACGCCCATGCGGAACATCTTCATGCTGTCGGACAGCGATTCGACCTCGCCGCCGATCTTCTTGTGCATGGCGTCGCGCGTGTCGGCACTGCCCAGGTGGGTCAGGCCGGTGCCGGTGACATGGCAGTGGGCCGGATCGGGATGGTCGAGCGGGGGCAACAGGCGGCCCTCCTTCGCGATGGCTTCATAGGAATCCGCGACGGCGCCGGCAGCGGCGACGGCCAGCCCGGCAAGGCCCCGGCCTGCGGCGACGGCGGCCAGCGCCAGTTCCAGGGTCGAGGCGAAGCCGGCGAGCGGCGCGACGCCGTCGCCGTTCAGGATGCCGACACGGCGTTCGCCAGCGGCCGTGGTGTATTGAATCAGCAGCATGTTCCGGTATCTCCCCTCAATGCGAATGCCTGGGCACGGCGGAGCCGCGGCAGCCGACCAGGAAATCGAAGTCGCAGCCTTCGTCCGCTTGCAGCACGTGCTCGAGGTACAGTCCAGCGTAGCCGGTCCGCGGTGGCGTCTTGTGGCCTTCCGCGCGGTCCGCCAGCCGGGCCCTGATCTCCTCGTCCGGAACGTCCAGGTGCAGGCGGCCGTTCCTGCAATCGAGCTCGATGTAGTCGCCGTCCCTGACGATACCCAGCGGACCGCCGGCCATCGCTTCCGGTGCGACGTGCAGCACCACGGTGCCGTAGGCGGTGCCGCTCATGCGCGCGTCCGAGATGCGCACCATGTCGGTGATGCCGCGCGCCAGCAGCTTTGGCGGCAGGCCCATGTTGCCGACTTCCGCCATACCCGGATAACCTTTCGGGCCGCAGTTCTTCATCAGCAGGATCGAATTCTCGTCCACGTCCAGCTCGGGGTCGGCGATGCGCTGCTTGTAGTGGTCGAAGTCCTCGAACACGACTGCCCGGCCGCGGTGCTGCATCAGGTGCGGCGATGCGGCCGAGGGTTTCAGCACCGCGCCGCGCGGCGCCAGGTTGCCGCGCAAAATGCAGATGCCGCCATCGTCGATCAGGGGTGTGTGCAGCTTGCGGATGACTTCATCGTTGTAGATCGGCGCGTCGGCGCAGTTCTCCCACAGCGACTTGCCGTTGGCGGTCAGCGCGTCCGGGTGCGGAAGGAGTCCTCCCTCGCCCAGGCGGCGGATCGTGGCCGGCAGGCCGCCGGCATAGTAGAACTCTTCCATCAGGTAGCGTCCCGAGGGCAGCAGGTCGACGATGGTCGGGGTGCCCTTGCCGATAGTCGTCCAGTCTTCCAGTTCGAGCGGCACGCCGATGCGCCCGGCGATCGCCTTCAGGTGGATCACCGCATTGGTCGAACCGCCGATCGCGGCGTTCACCCGGATCGCGTTCTCGAAATTCTCGCGCTTGAGGATTTTAGAGAGCTTCAGGTCTTCGTTGACCATCTCGACGATGCGGATGCCGGACATGTGGGCCAGCACGAAGCGGCGCGCGTCAACCGCGGGAATCGCGGCGTTGTGTGGCAGCGAGGTCCCGAGGGCTTCGGCCATGCAGGCCATGGTCGAAGCCGTACCCATGGTGTTGCATGTGCCGGCCGAACGCGAATGGCCGGCTTCGGCGGCGAGGAAGTCGTGCATCGTGATCTGGCCGCCCTTGGCCTGCTCGTGCAGCTGCCAGACGGCGGTGCCGGAGCCGATGTCCTTGCCGTTCAGCTTACCGTTCAACATCGGGCCGCCCGTCACGACGATGGTCGGGAGGTCGACGCTGGCCGCGCCCATCAGGAGGGCCGGGGTGGTCTTGTCGCAGCCGACCAGCAGGACCACGCCATCCATCGGATTGCCGCGAATGGATTCTTCGACGTCCATGCTGGCCAGGTTACGGGTCAGCATGGCGGTCGGGCGCAGGTTCGATTCGCCGTTCGAGAACACAGGGAATTCGACCGGGAAGCCGCCGGCTTCCAGGATGCCGCGCTTGACGTGCTCCGCCAGCTTACGGAAATGGGCGTTGCAAGGGGTGAGTTCGGACCAGGTATTGCAGATGCCGATGATCGGCTTGCCCTGGAATTCATGATCGGGGATACCCTGGTTCTTCATCCAGCTCCGGTACATGAAGCCGTTCTTGTCCTGGGTACCGAACCACGCCGCGGATCGCAGGGTGGGCTTCTTCTTTGTCTCGGACATTGTTTCCTCGTCGTTCATTCTGCGTGCATGCCGGCGGCATGCGTGTTCAAAGCCCTTATCTGCTCGGCGAAGCGAGCGACAGCGCGGCGTGCGGCCCCGTCGATGATCTCGTGCGGGCGGCCATCGCCGRCACGCCATTCAGGAGGCTGTTCTTTCATCAGGCAAGCGACGAACACGTCGGCGACGCATGCGGGCGCGGGTGCCAGGATCCGCTCCAGCAATGCGCGCCACTCGCCTTCCTTGGTCCATTGGCGCCCGCGCCTCCAGACCGTCTCCCTGTCCGCCAGCAAATCCGCATGCAGCAGCTCGAGAGAAGGCGACAGTTCATGCTCGAACGCGTGTTCCGCCATCCGACACAGGGCCTGGCCACACGCCAGATGCGCCGTGGAGAGCGCGGCCAGCGCGATCCCGGACGCCTCGCGGCGGCATTCGAGGATCTCCTCCAGAATGGCGCGCTTGTCGCCGAACCTCGCGTAGATCGTGCGGGTGGCAACCCCTGCACTGCTGGCGACGAGCGCAAGGCTTACCTGGTGGTAGCCCTTTTCCAGGAACAGCCGTTCAGCCACCGCCAGCACGTGCAGGTCGCGTTCCACCTGCCGCGCCAGGGGCGTGCGTCCCGTACTCCGATGCGAACAGGTCTCCATATCAGGCTGCCGGAACGCCCGAAGCCAGCACTTGCTGCTCGATGGTTCCGAACGGCAGCTCGCCGTCGCGGGTGCGCGCCCGCATGCGCACCCGGTCGCCAAAGCGCATGAAGGAGGTGCGCGCTTCGCCGTGGTCGATGATCTCGATCACGCGGCGCTCGGCGATACAGGCGGAGCCCGTCTCGCGCGCGGCATTCGATACGGTGCCGGAGCCGATGACGGTACCCGCGCCAAGCCGGCGTGTGCGCGCGGCGTGGGCGATGAGATTGCCGAAGCCAAAGCTCATCTCGCCGCCATTCGGGTGCCCGAAAGGCTCGCCGTTCCATTCGACCTCGAGATCGAGGTGCACACGGCCGTCGCGCCATGCGTCGCCTAGTTCGTCCGGTGTGATCGCCACCGGCGCAAAGCTGGTCGACGGCTTCGCTTGCAGGAAGCCGAAACCGCTCTTCATCTCGCGCGGTCCGAGTGCGCGCAGGCTCCAGTCGTTCAACTGGACCAGCAGCCGCACCGCACCAAGCGCCTGCCGCGGCGAAGCTCCCATCGGAACGCGATCGACAATCACGCCGAACTCCCCCTCGAAGTCGATGCCGAGCGCTTCATCGGGCAAGGGAACCGGATCGCAAGGGCCGAGAAAATCGTCCGCGGCGCCCTGATACATGACCGGTACCGTGTCGAAATCCGGGATCGGCGGCGTGTTGAAGGCACGCTCCATCAGGCGGCCGTGGTTGAGGAAGGCGGAGGCATCGCACCACTGAAACGATCGCGGCAGCGGCGCCAGGCAGCGAGCCGGCTCGAAAGCCACGGCGCGTGCCGCGCGGCCGGCGTTGAGCCCGTCGGAGATCTGCTGAAGCTGTGGCGCCAGGCGCTCCCAATCCTGGATCGCGTGCAGCAGGTTTGGCGACAATGCGGATACGTCGACCGCGCTGGACAGGTCGCGCGAAACGACCATCAGGCATCCGTCCGGCTGACCGTTGCGGTAGCTGGCCAGCTTCATCGCGGCGCTCCGCTGCGCGGCAGCGCGAGCAGCGCGTCGTCGACGATCGCGACCGCGCGCGTCCAGCCGGCCGAACCGCGCCTGACCTTGTGCGGGAAGCAGCTGATATAGAAGCCGTGGGCCGGCAGGGCTTCGAGCTTGTGGAGCTTCTCCAGGTGGCAATAGCCGATGTCGCGCCCGGCCTTGTGTCCTTCCCAGATCAGGGAGGTATCCCCGGTCTCGGCGATTTTCTTCGCGGTGTACGAGAACGGCGCGTCCCAGCTCCAGGCATCCGTGCCGGTCAGGCGCACGCCGCGCTCGAGCAGGTACATGGTCGCCTCGTAACCCATGCCGCAGCCGGCCGACACGAAGTCGTCATGGCCATAGCGACTGCCGGCGCGGGTGTTGACCACCACGATGTCGAGCGGCTGCAGCTCATGACCGATGCGCTTCAGTTCCGCCTCGACGTCCGCCGCGGTCGCGACATACCCGTCCGGGAAGTGGCGGAAGTCCAGCTTCACGCCGGGCTGGAAGCACCATTCGAGCGGCACCTCGTCGATCGTGATCGAAGGCTTCTTTTCGCCGTTCTTCGCATCCATCGTCGAATGGAAGTGGTAAGGCGCATCCAGGTGGGTGCCGCTGTGGGTGGTCATGGTCACCCATTCGGCGGCGGCTGCCTCGCCGTCCGGGTAATCGGCAGCCGTGGTGCCCGGGATCATGGCCATGAATTCGTGCAGCGTGTCCGTGTGCTTCTGGTAGGTGATCTTTGGCGCCAGCGGCGGCGGATCGGACAGCACTTCGTTTTCCAGGTAGATCGACAGGTCGATGAATTGACGGGCCATGGGACTTCTCCTTAAATCGGCGCGGCCAGTGCCGCAAGCGTGGCGCGCATGATGCGCGCGTGTTCTTCCTTGTCGCCGCCGGCGATTTCGATCTCGCCCAGACGGCCCGAGTTCTGCACCACCATGCGGCAACGCTCCCAGCGCCGCGCCAGATAGCGGTCGAGCGCCTGGTCGATGCTGCCTGCCTTGCCGAGCTCGTCGGCAAGGACGAGTGCATCCTCGATGCCGATGCAGGCTCCCGATGCCATATGCGGCGTGGTCGCATGCACCGTGTCGCCGATCAGTACTACCCTGCCCCTGTACCACGGGCTGGGCATGAAAATGGTTTCCAGCGGCCGGTAGATGATCTGCGACTGTTCGCCCAACTGTTCACGAACGCGCTGCAGGAGCGGTGCCGGAAACGGTGCCAGCAAGGCTTTCAGACGCGGCAGGAATTCAGCCGGGTCGATGAACTCGTTGGTGGCGCGGTCTTCCGTCACGAACAGGTACATCTCCTCGCGCGACACCGGGTTCAGGCCGGGCTTGACCTTGGTGCCCATCCACATCATCGTGCCGTTCACGTCCGCGGCACGCGGGAGCACCGCGCGCCAAACGCCCTGCCCGCTGTAGCGGGGTTCGGGCGCATCCGCAAACAGGGCCGGGCGCAGCTTCGAGTACAGGCCGTCGGCACCGATCACCAGGTCGTAGCGAGCGTCACGGCCGTCCGAGAAGGTCACGTTCACCCCGCCGCTGTCCTGCTCGAACGAGGTGAAGGTGCAACCCAGGCGCACCTGGGCGCCGGCCTTGCGTGTCGCATCGGCCAGGATGCGCGCCAGCACGGGACGCATGACGGCGCCATTGCCCGGCACCTCGGGACCGGCGAGGCGCGGCGTCGGCAGTTCCGCGATTTTCTGGCCGGTAGGAATGAACAGTTCAACGCCGTCCGATGCCGCACCCTCGGCCATGAAGTCGTCGATGACGCCGAGCTGGACCAGCGCGCGCATGGTGGCGCCACCCAGGCTGATGCCGGCGCCGTACGAACGCCAGCCGGGGTCGATCTCGACCAGCTCGACGTCGATGTCGCGCTTGCGGAGCTCGATGGCGGCAGCCATGCCGGAAAAACCGCCGCCGATGATGAGCACCTTCTTGACTGGCGCTGCCATGTTATGTCTCCTCCTCGCCTAAAGGGCGAATGTATATATGCCGGTCGGGTGTCGTCATGAGTCTGACGCGCTGGAGCGATTGCCCGAGGCACGGCCCAAGTACGCAGGACCCGCTCTCGATGTCGAACTGGGCGCCATGGGCAGCGCACACGATGCGGTTGCGCTCGTAATTCAGGTAGGCGTCCTTGCGCCAGGCCATCGGCGTACCGCCGTGGTGCGGACAGGCATCGCGCCAGCCATAGACTTTGCCGCCGTGGCGCACCAGCAGCACCGTGTCGCGCCCGTCGTTCCAGGGATCGAAACCACGCGACTCGCGCTCCGGAAGTTCATCGTCACGACACAGGAACGCCGCCTCTTGCGCCATGGCCGATCCTCAGTGGCGCTCGGCCGCGCCAGCCGCGCCGGGAGGTGGGCCGCCGGGCGCCCACTTGTCGCGCTGCTGGAACAGGAACAGCTGCGAGGCGTCGGCGCTCATCGGCACGGCGCGCGCGGTCCAGCCGGCGTCGTGCAGGTCCATGTCGGCGTCGTACTCGACGTGGCAGCCGAGCGGGCTGTTGAAGTACCAGAACCAGTTCGAACCCATCTTGTGGCGTCCCGGTCCCCAGAACGACTGGTAGCCCTTGTTCACGAAACGGGTGCCGGCCTGCAGGACTTCGGTCGGACCGCCCATATGGAAGGTAAAGTGCTCGCAACCCTTCATGAACGGCGGTGTCTGGATCAGGAACAGGGTGTGATGGTCATCGGTCCCGACCGGTTTCAGGAACGGGCCGGCGCCCAGCAGGCGGTCGGTGCAGGCAAAGCCGAGGCGCTCGACGTAGAAGGCTTCCGCCTTGGCGGCGTCCGGCACGAAGTACACCACATGCGACAGCGTGCGCGGCAGCGCCGCGGCGCCCTCGTCGACTCCCACCACGTTGGCGGGACGTCCGGCCGGTGCGTACGGTGCATTGATCGCTTCCGCCGGCAGGTCGAGCGGACGGCGCACGGTCACCTGGAATCCGAGCGCGAAACCCATGTCGTCCACGGTCTCGATGCTGCCGTCGGGGAGGCGCTTCACGTCGCGGTCGCGGCCCAGTTCCTCCGCGATCGCGCCGAGCGCATGCTCGTCCGCCACCCCGTAGATCGTCTTGCGCAGCATGCTCGCGGTGCCGAGGGGTGCCGGCAGCTTCGGATCGTCCTTGTGCGCGAGGACGACCGCGGTCCCGTCCAGCGCCTCGAAGCGGCCGCCGTTCGCATCCAGGCCGACCGGTGTCAAGCCGTAGTCGGTCAGGTATTGCGCGCAGGCGGGGATGTCGTCGACGCCGAAAACCAGGGCGTCGGGTCCGATGATGTTCATGTCATCTCTCTCTTTGCAGGATCGTGGAATTACAGGGCGGTTCGTCCGCCCAGGGTCTCGGCCACCCAGTCGGCAATATAGGCGCCGGCATTGGCCGAGTTGTCGAAACTGGAGTGCTGCACGCCGCCTTCACGTCCGGTGAAGACCTTCAGCTCTCGCTTCGGGCTGTTGACCAGCTGCTCGTAGGTGCGCTCGGCCCAGTGCAGCGGGATCTGCGAATCCTTCTCGCCATGCGTGACCAGGAAGGGCACCTCGATGCGATCGAGGATGCCGTCCAGGTGGACGTTCTCGGCGATCCGCATGAAGTCCTCCTGGTCCTTCGCGCCCCAGACCCAGCGCACGTGCTCCCAATAGTGCGGCACCGGAAAGCTGCCCTCTTTCGCCAGGCGCTTCTTCTGCACGTCGCGCCAGTCGTGGTTCGCGCCCCATACGACGCCGCAGGCGAAGCGCGGCTCGAAAGCCACGGCGCGCGGGCAGTAGTAGCCGCCCAGCGACACGCCCTCCAGCCCGATGCGTTCCGGATCGACGTCGGCGCGCGTCTCGAGCCAGTCGACCACCTTGCCGGCCCAGCGCTCGCTGTCGTAGACCGCGTGCATGCCATGCAGGCGCAGGGCCTCGCCGGTGCCCGGCTGGTCGATCACGAGCGAGGACACGCCGCGCCTGGCCAGCCACGCAGGTAGACCGACGCGGTACTTCATCTCCTTGGTGGAATCGAGGCCGTTGACCTGCACCAGGATCGGCGCCGCGCCATCGACGTTCTCGGCGCGCACGTACAGGCCCGAAATATGGGCGTCGCCGTATGGAATCTCGACCCGTTCGCAGTTTTCGCCCGACAGTTCGACGCCGCGGGCGAACACGTCGAGGAAGCGCTGGTACAGTTCGGCACGGCCCGGCGCACCATGCGCCTGCAGGCGCTCGGCGGTCAGCAGGTAGATTGCGGCACGGTTGTACTTGTCACCGGCCGAGATCAGGCGGCCACGCGCCTCGTCCTCCTCGGCCAGGCCGCACAGCTTGTCGGCCATGCGGCTCCAGGTCTCGCGAAAGGCCTTCGTCCCGGCGGCATCGGGCTGCTTCGCCGCTTCCTGCAACGGGGCGCACATCTCTTCGATCTCGCCGATCCGGGCACCCATCTCGATCGCCAGGTCGACCGAGAGGTTCCACACGTAATTGCTTGGAAAATACTTGAACATGTTTTATCGCTTATTAGTTAAATCAGGCTGTTTCGCTTGCACGGGTGACGCATGCATGAACAGTCCCATGCCGGTTCAGACGTCGATAATTTCCATGCTTTTGCGGATACTGGCCAACTTCTCATGCCCTGCGGCCGGACTCCACTCATGGCTGATAAACCCTTGATAGTCGAGGCCTGCGATCGTCTCCGCGATGAAGCGGTAATTCAGTTCCTGGGTTTCATCGATCTCGTTACGGCCGGGGACCCCGCCGGTATGGAAATGCCCAATGTGCCGGCCGTTTTTACGGATGAAACTGGCGACGTTTCCGTCCATGAGCTGGGCGTGGTACAAGTCCACCAGCAGCTTTACGCGGGGCGAATTGATGCGTTCCACGATGTCGAGTCCCCACGGCAGATGGTCGAACATGCTTCCGGGCGGATTCGGTGGTCCGCCGGCGTAGCCCGAATTAATGTTTTCGACGACCAGCGTGACACCGCGTGCCTCCGCGTGCGAACGCACGCCCGCAAGGAACGTCAAGGCATTGCGCTTGCCTTCGTCGTAGCCGATATCGCCCCGGGTGCCGCAGGTGACGATGATGTTCGGTATCCCGTTCGCTGCGGCAGCGTCGATACGATCGTGCAAGGCGGCGCCGAACGCCCCATCCATATCCCGCGTGCCGATCGCGTTCCAGCCGGGCGGTCCTTCCGGTGGACGGCCCGGCCCGGATCTACCGCCACCATGGTCGACTCTCAGCAAGGACATGGTCAGCCCATGTTTCTTCAGCATGGGCCAATCGCCGGGGTTGCTGACAAAATCCAGACCCTTGATACCCAGGGAGACCGCCATCCGGCATGTGTCCTCGATGTCCGCTTCGAACAGGTTCGGCGTCAGTCCCTGGCGCAGGCGCCCCTTCAAGGGAGGGAAGACCGGATAGGCTTTCCCCGGTGCCTGCGCGCACGCCGATCCAACCGCCAGCGTTCCCGCCAGCGCCGCAATCGACGCGAGGAACTCCCGCCTTCCGGCACGGCCCCGACCCGCTGTCGAAGACGCCGCATTACCTTCGGAGCATCGCTCATTCACCATCATCACACCTATTGGAAGGATTGCCACCTGCGCCTGGTGCCGCCCGCGGCGCCAGGCGCACCGTTCCCCGATCAGAAGTTGTAGCCGACGCGCACACCGTAGGTGCGCGGATCGCTGATGAAGAAGCCGCCCGGGACCCGGCTCTCGATCTTGATCTCGTCCTCGATGTTGCGGACGTAGGCCTGCACGGTCCAGTGGCCGCCGGCGTCCGTGTAGACCAGCGAGGCGTCCGACTTGTGGGCCGACGGCTGGCGGTAGCGCACGTTCGCGGCCAGGTCGCTGATCAGGTACGAGCTGGTGAAGTGGGTACCGACCGTGGCCGCGACATCGCCGCCACCCGCCACCGCGAAGTGGTGGGTGTAGCCCAGGTTGGCGGTCGTCGTCGGCGCGCGGTCCAGGTGCTGGCCCGAGTAGTCGACGTTGGCCGAGGGCTTGTAGTTCTTGAACTGAGCGTCGGTGAAGGACATGGAGCCGCGCAGCTCGCCGTCTTCGCCGATCCGCATCTTGCCTTCCAGCTCGAGCCCGTCGACCTTCGAGTTGGCCGCGTTCACCGTGTAGGAATCGCAGGTGCTCGGGTCGTTCGTGCGGCACGAGGTCGAGGTCAGCTGCTGGTCCTTGTAGTTGTAGTGGAAGGCGCTGGCGGCCAACTGGACCGTGTTCTCGAGGAAGCGGCCCTTGACGCCGGCCTCGTAGGCGGTCAGCGTTTCCGGCTTGTAGCTGCCGGCCGCCTTGGCACTGTTGAAGCCGCCGGCCTTGTAGCCGGTCGAGACACTGGCGTAGGCCATCACGTTGCGCAACAGGTCATGATCGATGCCGACTTTCCAGCTCGTGTTCCTGAATTTCACGTCCGCGCTGTAGGCCTGGTCGCTGGTCGTGGCAGGCGGCACCGCCGCCGCGCCGCCGAGCGGGTCATAGCCGGTCTTGCGGTCGCGCGTTCCGCGCAGGCCCACGGTCAGGCGGGTATCGCTGCGCAGCGAATAGGTGGCCTGGCCGAACGCCGCGTTCGACTTGTTGGTGATGCGTGCGTCGAAGGGCTGGGTGACGGTAAAGCTGCCGAACGGCGCGGTGATGTAGGTGTTGTAGGACGAGTCGCGGTTGATCGTCTCGTTGAAGTAATAGAGGCCGGCCACCCAGCGCAGCGGACCGCTGCCGGTGGAATTGAAGCGCAGCTCGTGCGACAAGGCCCGGCTGTCGCCGGTAAGCGCATTCACGAACGGGAAGCCGAAGTAGATACCGTTGTTCACCTGGTCCAGGTACAGGCGCATGCTGGCCAGCTGGTAGGTGAGGTCGACCGCACCGACGCGGGTCTTGAACTCGCCCCGGAAGGAATCGGCGCGGTTGTCGCGGTGTGCGTTCGCGTCCTGCTTGAACAGCGCCGCGGCGGTGCGTTGCACGTCCGAGCCGCGGTCGACGTAGACCGGGTTCTGGATATTGTTGCCGGTACCCGGCGGGGAGAACGGCAGGTTCTCGACCAGGGTGCCGGTGAAGAAGTTCGTATTCGGCACCGGCGCCGGCGGGCCGCCCTGGATCTTGCTCGACTCCGCCGTCAGCAGCAGGCTGGTGTCGGCGCTGAACTTGCCGAGCAGGTGCAGGCGGGCCGATTTGTCGTCCTGGCTTTCCAGGTCCACCTTGTTGGGACCAGGGTTGAGATAAGTATCATGCTTGGCCGTGCTGAGGGCGGCGCGCAATGCCCACATCGAGTTGATCGGCACATTGATGACGCCATCCAGGCGGCGCGTCTTGTAGTTGCCGATGTCGATGCCGATGCTGCCTTCCAGCTTGTCGGTCGGCTTGTTGGTGATGAGATTGATGGCGCCGGCGGTCGCGTTGCGGCCATACAGCGTGCCCTGCGGGCCGCGCAGCACCTCGATGCGGTCCAGGTCGAAGAAAGCGGCCGTCTGCGCCTCGTAGCGCGGCACGTAGGCGCCGTCGATGTGGAAGGCGGCCGAGGGGTCGCCCTTTTCCGTCATGTCGAGGCTGGTCACGCCGCGGATCGCCACCTGCAGCATGCCGCTCTCCTTCGAGATTTCCACGTTCGGCAGCATCTCCGCCATGGCGCGCGCATCGGTCACCCCCGCTTCCTTCAGGTCCTGGCCGGACATCACCGACAAGGCCACCGGCGTCTTGCTTGCCGGCTGCGCGACCTTCTGCGCGGTGATGATCACTTCGGTGATGCCTTTGGACTTGGCGTCCTGCTTGGGTTCATCGGTTTGCGCGATGGCCGCATTTGCTACAGACAGAAAACCGGCCGCGAACAAGGCCTGGGCCAGAACGGACAGCGAAGGGGCTTTCATTAATCATCTCCTGTTAATTCGGCAGTTCTAACGGCTGCCGTGGGCTTGTCGTGTGAAAAATAGTATTTTCTTTCCCAGGTTTTCCCAACGCCAAAATATGGATTTCAACTATCGACGCGGTGGATACCCGGGCGGCGTAACATCGATGGCGCAGCGGGAAAACCCGTCCCTTCCGGACGAACGGATCCGCCGGGCGCGGCCAGGCCCGTCCGGATTCGCAATGACATGCTTGACGCTTAATTTGCCGGCAATGGCAGCCAGGCGCCGCCTTCGCACGACGAGGCCTGCACGGTCTCGATGAAGAGCACCCCCCGCAGGCCGTCGGCAATGGTCGGGAACCAGGCCTCGCCCGGGGCACCGCCTGCGCCCCCGCCGTGTCGCGCCAACAGGTGGTACGCCACTTCGCCGTAGAGGGATGCAAAGGCTTCGATATAGCCTTCGGTGTGTCCGGCCGGCACCCGGCTCATGCGCCGCGCGGCTGGATGGGTCGCCGGGCCGCCGCGCGCCAGAATGCGCGTCGGCTCCCCCAGCGGGGTCCACGATAATTCGTTCGGCTGCTGCTGGCGCCATTCGATTCCACCCTTGCTGCCGAAGACGCGGATCCTCAGTTCGTTGGCATTGCCCGGCGCCACCTGGCTGGCCCACAGCATGCCGCGCGCGCCGCCGGCATAGCGCAACAGGACCTGCACATCGTCGTCGATGGCGCGGCCGGGCACGAAGGTGTTCATCTGGGCGCACAGGGACTCCACCGGCGCGCCCACGATGGTATCGGCCAGGTGCCAGGCGTGCGAACCGATGTCGCCGATCGCGCCGCCGCCGGCCCGTGCCGGATCCGTGCGCCATTCGGCCTGCTTCTGGCCGGACTGCTCCAGCGCTTCGGCCAGCCAGTCCTGGGCATACTCGACCTGCACGACGCGGATCTCGCCGAGCACGCCCTCCTTCACCATCGCGCGCGCCTGGCGCACCATCGGATACGCCGAGTAATTGTGGGTCACCGCGAAGATCAGGCCATGTTTCTCGGCCAGCGCCTGCAACGCGCGCGCGTCCGCACTGTTGGTGGTCACCGGCTTGTCGCAGATGACGTGGATGCCCGCTTCCAGGAAGGCGCGCGCCACCGGCGCATGCATGTGGTTGGGCGTGACGATGCTGACCGCCTCGATGCCGTCCGCGCGCGCCGCCTCAAGCCGCGCCATCTGCGCGTAGTCGTCGTACACCCGGCCCGGGTCCAGGCCCAGGGCTTGCCCGGAGCGGCGCGACACCTCCGCGCTGGACGAGAACGCGCCGGCCACGAGTTCGTAACGGTTGTCCAGCCAGGCCGCGTGGCGGTGTACGGCGCCGATGAATGCGCCCTCGCCGCCGCCCACCATGCCGAGGCGGATGCGTCCGGTCATGCCCTCCTGGCCGCTCATTGCGCTTCTCCCGTCATGCCCAGCATGCGCTGGTTGCGGCGCGCGTCGCCGGCGCTGCCGGCGAAATCGTCGAAGGCCTTGTCCGTCACGCGGATGATGTGATCGCGGATGAAGCGCGCGCCTTCTTCCGCGCCCTGCTCCGGGTGCTTCAGGCAGCACTCCCATTCGAGCACGGCCCAACCCTGGAAGTCGTACTGGGCCAGCTTGGAAAAGATCGCCTTGAAGTCGACCTGGCCGTCGCCCAGCGAGCGGAAGCGACCGGCGCGATCGACCCAGGGCTGGTAGCCGGAATAGACGCCCTGGCGCGCATCGGGCCTGAACTCGGCATCCTTGACGTGCACGACCTTGATGCGCTCGTGGTAGCGGTCGATGAAGCCCAGGTAGTCGAGCTGCTGCAGCAGGAAGTGCGAGGGGTCGTAGGCAATGTTCAGGCGAGGATGATTGCCGACCCGCTCCAGCAGCATCTCGAAGGTGGCGCCGTCGAACAGGTCCTCGCCCGGATGCAGTTCGAAGGCCAGGTCGACGCCGGCGGCGTCGTAGGCATCCAGGATCGGCCGCCAGCGGCGCGCCAGCTCGTCGAATGCGGTCTCGATCAGGCCGGCGGGACGCTGCGGCCACGGGTATACGAATGGCCAGGCCAGCGCCCCGGAAAAGCTGATCGACGCCTTCAGGCCCAGATTGTCGGACGCCTTCGCCGCCAGCAGCATCTGCTCGACGGCCCAGCGCTGGCGCGCGGCGGGATTGCCGCGCAACTCCGCCGGGGCGAAGCCGTCGAAGGCTTCGTCGTAGGCCGGATGCACGGCCACCAGCTGGCCCTGCAAGTGAGTGCTCAGCTCGGTGATCGCCAGGCCGTGAGCGGCCGCGATACCGGCGAACTCCTCGCAGTAGGTCTTGCTTTCGGCGGCGAGCGCCAGGTCGAACAGGCGCTTGTCGTTCGAGGGCAGCTGCACGCCACGGTAGCCGAGCTGGCCGGCCCAGCGGGTGATCGCCGCCCAGTCGTTGAACGGTGCGGCGTCGCCGGCAAACTGCGCCAGGAAGATCGCCGGCCCCTTGATCGTCGTGCTCATGCGCGTTCTCCTGTTATCCGGCGACGGACAAGTCGGTCGTGCACGAGGTCACCGGACTCCAGGGCAGGTAGGAAATCCTCAATTGCACCGCCGCGCTGACGCTGTGCCGGCCAGGCGCCAGGCCGCCGCGCTGGCGCACGGACACCTCGGCCACTTCACCGAATTCCCAGCGCTCGTCGTAGGTGGTCTCCAGCTCGTCCAGGGTCCAGGTCTTGCCGCGCACCGTGAAGCGCAGGTCCTCGCGCGGAACCTTCTGGCCGTCGACGCTCAATGYGATGTCTTCGACCGCCGACAGAACCTGGCCGCGGTAGTACGGCAGGCGCAGGCCCACGCGCCAGCCGGCGGCGCCTTCGGCATCGCGATCGTTGCGCAGCGAATCGGGGTAGATGATGTGTTTGTCGTACATGCTGGGCTCCTTATGCCGTTTCGCCCAGAAGGCGCTTGAACATCTCTTGCTGGCGGCGCACCTGCTCGCGGCCGTCGACCTCGAAAGCGTCCTCGATGTGACGCTGGCCCTCGTATTCGCTCGACAGATGGCCCTCGTAACCGCCCTCGATCAGCACCGGGATGATCTCCTCGTAGGGAATCGCCGGCTCCTTGCCGGTGTCGTCGATCTCGTAGAACTTGGCGTGGATATTGAAGATCCAGGGCATGAATTCCAGCATGCGGCGCGGATTGCTCCAGATGTTGTGGCGCAGGGTCTCCGCCATCTGCAGGTCGACCGGATTGCCGCCCAGCTTGCGTACGTCCATGATCACGTAGTCGGGCAGCACGCGCGCCTGGTGCGCCTCGAGGATGAACTCGACGATTTTCGGCGTCGCGCCCATGCGCAGGAAGCGGTCGCGGAAGACCGGCGGATAGTGCTTGATGTACATGCCCATATCCGGCACATAGCCCACGTGGCCGGAACCGGTAGCGCGCGTCAGCTCGGTGTAGCGCAGGATCCACGGATGGTCGAAGTGGAACGGCGAGTGCACTTCGATGCCCATGCGGATGTCCAGCTTTTCCGCCAGCGGCACGCAGGCCACCACGACCTCCGGCGGCGTGTTGACGATCAGGCGCAGCGTCTTGCAGCCGATGCGCTTGGCGAAATGCAGGTCGCGCTGGAGGGAAGCCACCATTTCGTCGAAATTCAGGCGGCGGTCCTTGTACAGCTTGATGTCCATGAACATGTCATGGCACTGCGCATAGGCGCCGTGGCGCTCGAGCGACGCGAACCAGCCGTCGATCTGGTCTTGCGGCACGTCCGGGAAGCCGGTGAACGATTGTTCGCTGACGACCTCGATGCCGCGCGCGCCGAGGCCGGCGGCATGGGCAATGCAGTCGTCGAGATTCATCTTGCGCAGGAAGGTCTCGTATTGATAGCTGTACAGCGAGACGCCTCGCTTGATGCGATGCTTGGTGGTCATGGATACCTCGGTGTCGATCGAAAGTAGGATGGCGGATCTAGATGCCCGGTTGAGGGCGGACCGAGCGCGAGGCCCGGTAATGCAGCAGGAAGGCGCCGGCAGCGCAGGCTGCGGCAATCAGCCCGAACGCCAGGAAGGCGCCCTGCAGGTTGCCGACGGAGGCGCGCATCAGGTTGACCACGGCCGGCGACAGGAACTGGGCAATGAAGAACGAGCTCGCCCACCAGCCCATGCCGCGGCCGCGGTGCTCGAACGAGAATTTGCTCTGGGCCCAGGCGATCAGCGCCGGGACGATGATGCCGTTGGCCAGTTGCTGGACAAAGGCGAAGGCGAGCGCCACCTGGTAGTCCGGTGCCAGGCCGATGCCGGACAGGCCGATCGCATAGCCGAGGAACACCAGGAAGATCTGGCTGCCGGCGCCGAAGCGCGTGGTCAGCTTGAAGACGATCGCGCCCAGCGGTACGCCAATGCTGGGCAGCGCCATGCTGAGGCCGATCGATTTCGGATCGCTCACCCCGAGGTCCTTGAGCAGGACCGAGAAATTGATCACCTGGACATAGTAGATCGTCGACAGCAGCACGGTGACGCCCGTCACCAGCAGCGCGACACGGTAGGGAAACGGCGTGTCCACCGCCGCCGGCTGGGCCGCCCCGCCCTGCTTGCGGCGCGACTCGGGTTCGAACAGGAAAGCGAGACTGGCGAGCAGGATCGGAATGGCGACCGCATAGACGAGGAAGGGCCATTGCCAGCCTTGCGCCGCCAGGAAGCCGGAGCTGGCGATGGTCACGGTGCCGAGCACCGAGCCGACCACGCCCTGGATCATCAGCCAGCGGTGGCGCTCCTTCTCCTCGAAGTAGTCGGCCAGCAGTGTGTTCACCACGGTCAGCACGCCGGCCTCGCCGATGCCGATCACGAAGCGGCCTGCCACCACGGCCCAGAAATTATCGATCGCGAAAGGAACCAGACCCCCGGCGCCGTAGAACGCCATCGACCACAGCAACAGCGGACGGCGCCCGAAACGGTCGGCGATGGCGCCGGCCCCAGGGGCGAACAGGGCGATGCAGGCGCTGGGCGCAGTGATCAGGAGAGGCACCATCAGTGCCGCATTCGGGACATCGTGGAAGTGGGCCAGCAGGGTCGGCAGGGTTGGCGCCAGCGCGATGATCGCCATCACCGGCAGGAATCCCGAGATCACGAGAATCCAGCCCTGGCGCCAGTCTGCCTGGCGTTTTTGCGGGGAGGTGCTGCGCATTGTGTGTCTCCTTGTCTTGGCCGCGGCTTGATGCCGCTTCCTGTCTTACGCAGGAAATAGAACCAGAATTATGATATCGACTTATTTTGATTTTCCCAAGCGAAAATTTGGTGCTTGTGGCCGATTGTTTGGATAGCTGCTATCCACAGCATGAATAAGAACCTAGCCCGGTAGGCAGGGGGAAGCTCATGGCGATGCATGGCAAGCGTAGGCAAGGCGTGAGGAGGCCGCATGGCGAGCCATGCAACGACGAGCAACGCCGCCTACGCTTGTCAGGCGCGCCAGGAGCGACCCTTGCCTACCGGGATAGGTTCCAAGCTAGCTGCGCATGGTTTCGATCAGCCGGGCCGATCCCAGTGCCCCCACTCCGAGCAGGCCGAGGAACAGCGGCAGCACCTGCAGGTAGGCGTCCGCATAGGCTTCGGCCGTGGCGCCATCGAGACCATGGAAAAACGCCAGGCCGGCCAGGGCCACGCCGAACGCCGCGGCGATTTGCTGCACCGTCGTCAGCAGGCCGGCCGCGACGCCGGCGGCGGACACCGGCACGTCGCGAAGGGTGGCATTCGACAGCTGCGGACCGCACAAGCCCAGCCCGATGCCCATGCCGAACTGCGCCGCGACGAGCAGCGGCCAGGACAAGCTGCCGTGCAAGGCCAGCGCGCACAGGCACAGGCTCGTGACGAAGGCAACAATCCCGCCCTGCAAGGTACGCACGCCGATACGCCGGTTCAGCCGGGGCCCCAGCAGCGTGATGGCGGTCATCGCGCCGGCCGCGATCGGCGCGCAGGCATAGGCCATTTGGGATGCCGACAGGCCCCTGCCCGTCTGCAGCACGAAGGTCATCACCAGCAGATAGCCCGGCATGATCGGGTTCACGCACAAGGTGCACAGCAGGCCGAGCGTCACCTTGCGCCGCCTGAACAGCGCCGGATCCACGAGGGCGTCGCCGCTGCGCGCCTGGCGTCTGCCCAGGTAGCGCCAGGTGGCCCACGCCAGCGGCAGCGCGCACGCCAGCATCAGCACCAGCGCCGGCGGCCAGCCGCGCGACGGGCCTTCGATCAGCGGCGTCAGCAGCGCGAACAGCAGCAGCACCGACAGGCCGGCGCCACGCAAGTCCACCGGCACCGCGCTCACGCCGCGTCCGGGCGGCAGCAGCAGCGCACCGGCGGCGAGGCTGGCCAGGCCGATCGGCAGGTTGATCAGGAAGGTCAGGCGCCAGCCCAGGCCCAGCCAGTTGGCGTCGATCAGGAGCCCACCGACGATGGGCCCGAGTGCCGCCGAGAAGCCGCCCAGGAAGCCAAACACGGTATACACCTTGTAGCGCTCCTCGGGTGGATACATCACCTGCACCAGGGCCATCACTTGCGGCACCATCAGCGCCGCGCCGGCGCCCTGCAGCAGGCGCGCCACCTGCAGGCTCAGCGTGTCCGGCGCGAGGCCGCAGGCGACCGAGGTCGCCGTAAACGCGGCAATCCCGATCAGGAACATGCGGCGGTAGCCATGGCTGTCGCCGAGCCTGCCGCCGACGATCAGCAGCACGGCGAACGCCGTCGCATAGCCGGCCACGATCCATTCCAGCGCGGTTTTCGAGGCGTGCAGCGTGGCGCCGATCGAGGGCACGGCGACGTTGACGATGCTCGTGTCGAGCAGGTCGATCACGAACGCCAGTGCGACCGCGATCAGCGCCAGCGTGCGGCGCCGGTGGCTGTACCCCGCGGCGGCATGGTGTGCGCTGCCCTCCGCATTGCTGACGGCTTCATTCATTCTGCATTCTCATATTCGGTTCAAACGTGGCGCGCGACCTCGACCACGCGGTCGCGCAGCCAGCGGATGGCGGGGTCGTTGTTGCGGTGCCGGTGCCATTGCAGCGTCTGCACCAGGCGCGGGATGCGCGGCGGCGGCTCCCAGACCTTGATCGGCAGGGATTCCTGGGCGCGCAAGGCGATCCGCCGGTGCACGGTGGCGATGCGGTCGGTGCCGACCACCAGCGACGGCAGCCCGACCATCGTCGGCGCGGTCACCTCGACGCGGCGCTTGACGTCGTAGCTCTCGATGAACCATCCGTCCAGGGTCGGCAGCGGGTTCGGGCTTGCGAAGGTCGGGATCACATGCCCGCAGGAGAGGTAGTCGTCGAAGGTCAGCCGGTCGCGGATGCGGCTGTGGCCGTCCCATGTCACGCACAGATAGTCTTCCTCGAACAGCACGGCGGAAGGGTGTTCCTTGGCGAGATATTGCGACGGGATCACGAGGAAGTCGGCGTCGTCGTGCTCCAGCACCTCGGCTGGCTCGCGGTCGTACTGGTGGCGCAAGCTCAAACGGATGCCCGGCGCCTGGCGATACAAGGCTTCCAGCAACGGCGGCACCAGCACGGCCGTGGTGTAGTCGGAGACCAGGATGGTGAAGGTCCGGGTCTCGTTCGCGGGATCGAACTGCGGCTGGGTGGCGATGGTCGTGTCGATGCGCATCAAGACTTCGCGCACCGGCTCGACCAGCTCCTTCGCGCGGGGCGTCAGCACCAGCTGGCGTCCCGAGCTGACCAGCAGCTCGTCGTTGAAGTAGTCGCGCAAGCGACTCAGGGCGCTGCTGGTCGCGGACTGGCTCAGGTGGATCTTCTCCGCCGCACGGCTGATGTTGCACTCGGTCAGGAGCGCGTTCAGCACGACGAGCAGGTTCAGGTCGAGCTTATTGAATCGCATGGCGAATCATGCCGGCAAGTCCAGCGCACGCCGCGTCAGGTCGAGCGAGGCGCCATCGCCGACGCTCGGGAAGTATTCCAGGCCGATGTCGCCCGCATACCCCTTCTCGCGCAATACCTTCATCACCTGCGGCCAGTCGATCGTGCCGGTGCCCGGCTCGTGGCGGCCGTCGGTGTCGGCGACCTGGACGTGGGCGACGTAGCGGATCCGCCCGCCGATCGCTTCGGCCAGGTTTTCCCCGGTCTGCGCGGCGTGGTAGACGTCGGCCAGCAGGCGCAGGCCCGGGCTGTCGACCGCTTCGACGATGTCGAGGCCGCGCTTGATGGTGTCGACGAACATGCGCTGGCCTTGCAGCAGCATGTAGACCGGTTCCAGCCACAACACGGTGCCGGCAGCGGCGGCCATGTCCGCGGCACGGCGCAGTACCGCGACGGCGGCGTCGAACTGTTCCTGTTCCGGCACCCCGGGGCGGGTAAAACCGGATGCGAGCACCATGCCGGCGCCGGGAAAGCGCCGGGCCACGGGAATGGCGTCGGCCACCGCGGCCAGCACGCGGTCGTGGTCGGCCGGGTCGACCAGGCTGCAGCGCGGCTCGATGCAGAAACTGCGCAGGCGTACGCCGGTATCGTTCAAGGCCTGCTCGATCGCGTCGAGCGGCTTCTCCCGCCACAGGTGGAATTCGACCCCGGGCACCCCGGCCTCGTGCGCGGCGCGGATGCGCGACGGCAGATCGTCATTCCCATTGGTGAACATCCATTCGATACATGCTGCGAATTGCATAGTGGTCTTTCCCAAAAAAGTCATTGAATGGCGCGACGCCGCGCCAGCGAAGATGCGCCGAGCAGTACGGCCGCGATCAGGCAGATGGTCCCGACGACAGCGACGCTGGCAAGGAAGCTGCCGGCCGCCGCGCCGATCAGCGCGACCAGCGGAGGGCTCAGGAACTGGCCAAGGAAGAACGCGCCGCCCCACAAGCCCATGCCGCGACCGCGGTGCTCGAAGCGGTATTGCTGCAAGGCCCAGGCAACCAAAGCCGGCAACAGCAGCCCGCCGCCCACCTGCCCGAGCAGGTCGAGCGGCAACCCGACCGACACGCTCGGCGCCCATGCGACGCCGATATAGCAGACGCCGTAGAGCGCCATGCTGACCGCGAGCCGCAGCGAGACCGGTACCCCGGACAGGCGCTTGAACAGATAGCCGCCGGCCACCGTGCCAAGGCTGGCGATCGTCACGAGAATGCTGATCCGCTCGGGCGAGGCGACGCCCATGTCGCCGAAGATGCGCCCATGCTGTACCGCCTGCACGAAGAACACCATCGAGAACAGCACGGTAACGCCGCACACGAACAGCGTCGAACGCCAGGGGAATGGCGCCGCCGCGGAGGTCTCCCGCGTAGCGGTGGCACGGCCCTGGTGCGGCTCCCAGCACGCGAACCATGCCAGCGCGAACACGGCCAGGCCGCTCAGGTACAACAGGAAGGGATAGCGCCAGTGCACGCCTGCGAGGAAGCCGCCGGACAGCAGGATCGCCGAGCCGATCAGCGGCGACAGCATGTTCTGGTAGCCGAGCCACTTGTCGCGCTGCGCCCCTTCGAAGTAGTCGCCCATCAGGGCATTGCCCACCGTGAGGATGGCCGCTTCCGCCACCCCGACCACGACCCGGCTGGCGACGATCAGCACCAGGCTGTCGAACATCAGGGGCGCCAGTCCCAGCAGCGAGAACGCGAGCAGCGACACCAGCAGCAGCTTGCGGCGCCCGAAGCGGTCGGCGAGCATCCCGGCCAGCCCCGAGGTCAGCGCCACGCACAGCGAGGGCACCGTGATGATCATCGGCACCAGCAGCTCGAAGTGCGGCACCGACGAGAACTGGCGGAACAGCTGCGGCAGGCCGGGCACCAGCGCCGCCAGCGCCAGCGAGGGCATATTAACGAGGGCCATCAGGGCGATGCCCTGGGCGGTGCCGCCGTGGCGCCGGCTGGTGTCCCCGGCAGGGGCCAGCTGGGCGGCAACGGATGGCGGCGACAGGTCGGTGGGATTCACGGCGATCCTTTCAGTCCACGCGGCGATCCAGTACGTGCTGCTTGTACCAGCTGTTGAGCATCATGCCAGTCGCGATCGGCGCCGGTCCCTTGTCGCTTTCGACGATGATCCAGCCGGCGTAGCGCAGTTCGCGCATCGCGGCCAGCAGCGCCGGGAAGTCGACCAGGCCGGTGCCCATTTCGCCGAACCATCGCTGGATTTCGCGTTCGCCGCCGGCCGCGATCATGGCCCGCTCCGCGTTCTGCAGCTTGTATTCGTCCAGCGTATCGGTGGCCAGCGCATCCTTGAACTGGAAGTGCCACACGCGCTCGTGGAAGCGGCGGTACAGGGCGACGAGATCGTGGCCGGCGATGGTCAGTTCGGCGGTGTCGAAGCACAGGCCGACCTTCCCGCTGTCGCACAGCGCCATCAGCTGTTCCAGTTCCTCGGCGGTGCGCAAGGCGGACAGCGCATCCACGTGCAGCACCGTCTTCAGGCCGAGTTCCGCCGTCATCGCACCGACCGCGTTCCAGCAATCCGCCGCGGCGGCGAGGCGCTCGGCCGTCAGCCCGCCCTCCTTCCACCAGGACGGGAAGGGCCGAACCACCAGGCAGTCGCCGTTCAGCGCGGCCAGCATGTCGGCGTGAATCCGTGCTTGCGCCAGGATGCGCGGATGGTCCGCCGGCTGGGTGCTGTGCAGGCCGAAGTGCAGCTCCTCGAAACTCATCACGGTCGGATCGAAACAGGTGCTGGCAACCCGATTGATTCCCCAATCCTTCAGCTTGAGGCGGAAGTGGTCGGGCGAGCCGAAGTTGATATCGATATTCTCCGGGCGCCCGATCGGGTCCCAGCGTCCGCTGCCGGCGTTCAGTTCCACCGCATCGAAGCCGCAGGCGGCCGTTACCTTGAAGGCGCGCTCGATTTCCTCGAGACGGGCAAAGCTGGTGAAACCGGCCTTCCACTGGTTCAGGGCATAGCCCCATTTGATCTGTTTCTGCATGCTGGACCTTCCGTTCAGGCGTAGATTTTTTTCAGGACGTGCTGGATGTACCAGGCCGACAAGGCCGTGCTCTCCGGGTAGTTGCCGCCGCCGACGTCGGCCTTGTCGTGCTCGACGCCGACCCAGCCCTCGTAGCCGCAGGCCTTCATCGCCGCCATCATGGCCGGGAAGTCCACCAGTCCGCCCGGCACGCCCATCTCGTGGAACCAGCGCGGCGTGGTCGGCGCCATCACTTCGGCGTCGGGACGGCGCCGGTAGTCGCCGCTCAGGTCGACGTTCAGTGTGTCCTTCATGTGGAAACCGCCGCAGCGGTCGTGCAGTTTCAGGTAGAGCTCGACCGGGTCGACGCCGGCAATCACGTGCTGGGCCGTGTCGCAATAGAAGAACACGTAACGTGGATCGGTCCATTCGTAGAATTTGCGCAGCTGCTCGGCGCTGCGGATGCCGCAGAAGAACTCGTGATGGCAGCAGGTCTTGACGCCGTACTTCTGGGTCATCTCGCCGACCCGGTTCCACAGTTCGGCACAGGCGCGGATCTTGTCGTCCGTGACCGGCTCGACGTCGTAGTACAGGCCGGCCGGCATGACGATGAAGTTCTCGACGCCCAGGCCCTGGCTGGAGCGCATGATGTACTCGGCATAGTTGACGATGTGGTCGTGGGTGGAGCGCACGTGCGGCGCGCTCTGGCGCTCGTCGTACATCACCGCGTGGAACAGGCTCAATACCTTGTCGATGCCGCGCGACTGCATGAAGGCGCGGGCGTTTTCCAGCGAGCCGAACAACTCGCGCAGCGGGCCCAGATGGAAGTCGAAGGTCTCGATCGCTTCGAAGCCGATCGCCGAGATCTGCTTCAGGAACTCATCGAAGCGCTTCACCGACGTGTATTGCGACAACTGACCCTGGGGCGTGTCGATGCGCCAGTGGTCCATGTAAGCCCAGCGGAGTTTATTGGTCGTCATTTTTTAGAATGATAATTCTGGTTATGTTGCGGTTCAAAAAAAGGGCGGCGAAACCGCCCTCCGTTCAGCGTTCAGGCACGAAGCGCAGGTAGGCCAGCATCATGTCGCCGAGGTCCACCAGCAGGTCGTCCCAGCCGGCGCCCTCGCCTTTGCCGCCGACGCTGTCGAGGCCGAGGAAGCGGGCCTGCGTGGCATAGATCAGCAGCATGCCCGCCTCGATGGCGCGGTCCGGGTCCGGGTGGCGAATCTCCGCGCGGCATGCCTGCAGGAGCCGGCTGAATTTGGCGTGGTTCGCGTACGCCGACTTCTTGCCGGCCGCGCCGATGACCTCATCCACGGCGCCGCGCAGCATGAAGGAACGCAGCACGCTGGCGTGTTCCTTCAGCAGGTTGCCGAGGCCCGCCACGACGGCCGGGACGACCTGCGCCAGGCCCTGCGCCTGCGCCGCGATACGCTGCGCCTCGTCCGTGAAGGCCTGGTCCAGCCGCTCGAAGAACCGTACCTGCACGGCGCGCAGCAGCTCGTCCTTGCCCGCCACGCGGCCGTACAGCGCCCCGGTCGAGACGCCAGCGCGCTGGCAGATCTCGGCAAGCGTGATCTGGTCGTAGGAACGTTCGCGCAACAGATCGATGGTCGCCTCGATGATGCGGTCGAACGATTGCCGGCTGCGGCCCTGCTTGGGTGCCCGTGCGTGGGCGGTTGCGGTCTCCATGGATGTCGTCGATTCGTCAGTGAGAATAAAGGCCGATTCTAGCCGAAATGATGTTGGTTCCAGAACACATAGCCATCACAGCGCTCCGGCCTTCAGCTGGGCGACCGCGTAATCGGCCGCGCGCGCCGTCAGCGCCATATAGGTCAAGGACGGATTCACGGTGCCGGACGACGCCATCGCCGAACCGTCGGTGACGAACAGGTTGGGCACGCCGTGCACCTGGTTGTGCGCGTTGAGCACCGATTCGGCCGGGTCGTGTCCCATGCGCGCGCCGCCCATCTCGTGGATCGAGACGCCGGGCACGGTCCGCACCGGGATCGTCACGACGTGTTTCGCGCCGGCGGCGACCAGCATCTGCTCCGCCTGCTTCGCGGCGTCGATCTTCATGCGCCGCTCGTTCTCGCCGTAGGACACGTCGAAGCTCAGCTGCGGCAGTCCGAAGCCGCCACGCTTGTTCTCGTTCAGCGTGACGCGGTTGCCCGCCTGCGGCAGCTGTTCGCAGAAGGCGCCCAGGAACGCGATCCACTTGCCGGGGCGCGCGATGTTGTGCTTCATCTGCGCACCGAAATCGTCGGACTGGGCCGCGGTATTGGTCCAGTCGTCGCGCATGGCGCCGCCCTGGAAGCCGTAGCCGCGCGTGAAATCGGCGTCCGCGTCCTGGCCGCCAATGTTACGGAAGCGCGGCACCAGGATGCCGGTCGGCCGCCGGCCGCTGTAGTTGTGGTTCTCGAAGCCGGGAATCTCGGCGAATACGCCGACACCCGCATGGTCCACCAGGTAGCGGCCCAGGACGTCGCTGTGGTTGCCGATGCCGTTCGGATGCGCCACACTCTTCGACTGCATCAGGACTTGCAGGCTGCCGTAGGTCGACGCGCACAGGAAGATCACTTTCGCACCGAAGCGCAGGCGCTCGCCCGACTTCGCATCGATCACCCGCACGCCGGTCGCCTTCTTCGTTTGCGGATCGACGTCGATCGCCTCGACGACGCTGTCGGTACGGACCGTCAGCAGGCCCGTCTTCTGCGCGGCCGGCAAGGTGGAGCTCAGCGTGCTGAAATACGCGCCGAACGAGCAGCCGCGGTTGCAGATGGCGCGCCGCTGGCAGCGCCCGCGCTCGTCGTCGATGGCCTCGGTCAGGTTGGCCACGCGGCCGATGGTCACGCGCCGGTCCTTCCACCTTGCCTCGACGCTGCGCTTGAGGTGTTTCTCCAGCGCCGTCATCTCGAACGGCGGCAGTAAATGCCCGTCGGGGAAATTCTCCAACCCCTCGGGCGCACCACTGACGCCGATGAATTTTTCGACATGGGCGTACCAGGGCTCGAGGTCGGCATAACGGATCGGCCAGTCGTTGCCGTGACCGTCGCGCTTGTTGGCCAGGAAATCATCCTTCCCCCAGCGGTAGGATTGTCGCCCCCAGACCAGGGAACGGCCGCCGAGCACGTCGGTTCGGTGCCAGCGGAAGGGTTTCAACTGCTCGTAGGGGTTCTGGCGGTCGTTGATCCAGTACTGGCGGTTGGCCCAGCTGAAGGCGCCGCGCTCGATCTTGCTCTGGATTTCGTATTCGCGGGCGTCGAGCGCGCGCTCGGGCAGGCCATGCTCCGGTGCTTGCCACGGCGGCGTGAATTCGTGGATATAGCCCTTCTGGTGCTCGAGCGGGCGGCCGCGCTCGAGCATGAGCACCTTCAGTCCCTTCCCGGTGAGTTCCTTGGCGGCCCAGCCGCCGGTGATGCCGGAGCCGATGACGATGGCGTCGAATTCGGTTGGTTGAATCATGTCGTGTCCTTTCGCCGGCGGCTCAGATGACGTTCTGGTAGGGCCAGGTCTTGACGTCGACGTCGCCGTCGAAACGTCCCGGCACCGGCACATAGCGCAGCTCTTTGGTGCTGCCGATTTCCGACGTGAAGTAGCCGAGGACGACCAGGTCGCGCAGGCGCAGATAGAACGGCGCCTTCGGGTCCTCGATGCGCGCGGCCAGCTCGAAGGTGCGGCCCTCATAGGGGCTCGACGCCCGCAAGGCCTGCAGGATATCGGCCGCCTGCGCCGGGGTGCAGGCCGCGAAGCCGCGCTGGTAGCGCTGCCGTGCGTTCTTGTCGAGGTCCGCCAGGCCGGCGCGGAATTGCGCCAGCTCCTCGGGCAGCATCCAGTGCCGCGCCAGCGCGTCGATGAAGGCGGGGACGCCGGCCGCGACGGCGCCCGGTGTGTCGGTGACGGGCACGATGACGTCGGCCGCCATCGTCAGTATCTTGCGTTCCGGCCCGGTGAACCCGGCCGGCTGCGGCGTTGCCGCCGAGCCCGCGGCGCGCAGGGCAGCCGCCGCCGAGGCATTGGTCCAGGCCCCGGCCGTGACGGCCCCGGCCAGCAATGCGCCCAGCGCGGCGCGGCGGGATGGGCTATCCGGCCTGCCCTGCTCCATCGGCTCGTGCCGGGATACGATATTGATCTTCATCCTTGACTGTCTCCGCAACAAACGTATTGGTTGTGCTGCCGGACGCGCAGGCGCCAAGGAGGCGGCGGCGACCGCTGCCGGAATACGGCAGGCGTCGTTGGCCATGGTGTCTCCTCATGGACTGGCGTCCTTGTTTTCGGGCGGCGCTATGCGCGGTCGCCTCATTCTTGTGGGATCAGAATAGCACAGTTTTTATAACAATAATTCTGATTTTTTATTTCCCTGAGAAATTAAAGCGGACGGTCTGACAAGCTGCTCCGCCAGCAGCCTGAGGCTGGCCTCGACCTGGGTATCAAGGCATGCGCCTTGTGCATCGAACAGCTTTACGCCGGCCGTGTTCAAGGTCACGCCCAGAGGTGTAGGCCAGCCGCGCAAGGCATGCACGATCGAGCGCAGCGCGCCCAGCGTCGTGTTACAGCCCTGCCAGCCGGCCGCCGTGACGATACACCCGACCGGCATGCCGTCGAGGTAGACGCGCTGGTCGGCACGCGTGTCTTCCAGCAGGTCGATCGCATTCTTGACGAGGCCCGACACACCGCCGTGATAACCGGGCGACGCGAAGATGACGGCATCGGCCCTGCGCACGGCCTCGACGATCGCGCGCTGGGCGGGGCTGCGCTCGCGCTGTTCGGGAGAGTAAACGTCGAGGGTGCTGAGGGCTTCGCCCCCGAACAGCTGCGTGCGTGCCCCCTTCTCTTCAGCGAAACGCAGCGCCGTCCGCAGCGCGCTTTCGGTACTCGATCCAGGGCGGGTGGTGCCGCCGATGCCGACGATGAAGGGCCGCTCGCGCTCGGCGGCGGCGAAGTTGTTGTCCAGGGCGTTCATGGGGTTCTCCAGTCGAATGCGACAATCAGTTGGCAGCGGCCGCACGGCCGCCGGGAATCACTTGTACCGCGAGCGGCAGGTCGTCGCTGGCGCGGCCGATCAGCAGGCCGACACTGCCCGGCAGATCGGTCCAGTCCCCGTCCCATACCTGCAGGCGCCGGCGCGCGATGGGAATACGGAGCACACGCCGCTCGCCAGGCACCAGCCAGGCCTTGTCGAAGGCGACCAGCGTCAGCTCGGGCTGCACGCGATAGATCTGCACGACCTCGGCGCCAGCCCTGCGGCCGGTATTGCGCAGCGTAACGGTAACGGTCCAGCCATCCGCACCATCGGGCTCGACCGCCGCAGCGTCCAGCGCGAAGCTGGTGTAGCCGAAGCCGCTGCCGAAGGCCTGGCGAGGCTCGAGGCCGCGAGCAGCAAGGCCGCGGTAGCCGACCCGGGTTCCCTCGAGGTAGTGGAGGTCCTCATTGGCGTCGGGCTGCAGCGACAGGGCCGGGTAATCGGCATCCTCGCGCGCGATGGTGACCGGCATGCGCCCACCCGGCTCGAGGTCGCCCACCAGCACCCTGGCCAAGGCCCGGCCGAATTCCTCACCCGGATACCAGCAATGCAGGACAGCCCTGGCTTGCCGATCCCAGCTGGTGTCGAAGGCATGGCCGACGTTGGTCACGACCACCGTGTCGGGATTCGCCGCGCACACCTGTTCGATCAGCGCAAGCTGCTCTTTCGGCAGCAGGGTGTCGCGCCGGTCCTTGCTCTCGACGCTGGCGTCCGAGGTTTCACCGACCACCAGCACGACGGCGTCGGCCGCGCGGGCGGCGGCGACGGCGCGCGCCAGCATGGCCTCGTTGCTGTCCGGGCCACGCACGCCGTACCACAGGCCCTGGCAGCGCGCGGCGCTGTAGCGCAGCTCGGCCACCACATTCACTTCCTGCCCGGCGCGCAGGTCGACTGTCACACAATCTGCGTCGCCGCTCTTCAGGCGGCCCATGACATCGCCGGGCGCCAGCTGTTCGTCGCGCCGGAACACCTCCACGCCATTCACCAGCAGACGCAGCGCGCCGGTGCCGCCGATATAAAAGCGGTGCGGACCGCCGTCTTGCGCCGTGTAGACGCCGCTGGCGCGCGTTGCCGCGCTCTGCTGCAGGGCGCCGGCCGGATGCACGCCATGGAACCAGGTCAGCGAATTCGTATCGCGGGTTTCACTCAGTAGCGGCGTGCCCGCGCACGCCGCGTTATCGAAGTAATCGAGCGTCATGCCGCGAGTACAGCCATCGTCGAGCGAGCGGGCGGGACGCGCGGGCATGCGCGGCAGTTTCGGCTGCGGATCCACACCCGGCTCATAGGCGACGATGGCGTCGCCGAAGCGCTCGCGCAGCGCGTCGATCGGCACCATCGCGTCCGGCCGTACGGCGATCTTGGCGAAGGTCCCGCCCTGGAAGCAAGGGGCGGTCGCGTTCGGACCGATGACGGCAATGCGCCCGAAGCGCGTCGAGTCCAGGGGCAGGATCGCATCCTCGTTGCGTACGAGCGTGAAACCAGCGGCGGCCGCTTCGATGAGCAGCGCGCTGGCGTCCCCTGCCGGCATCGGCTCCCCCTTGTCGCCAGCAAAGCGACGCGCGGCGGCGGCAACCCGGTGGGCCGCGTCGGCCAGGCGCGCGAGCGCCACGGCGCCTTCTGCGACCGCCGCGGCGCTGTGCGCACCCAGGTAGCGTGCGGGGCCCGGCATTTCCAGGTCGAGACCGCCCGCGAGGGAACCGACGGTCGAATGGGTGCCGAACCAGTCGCTCATGAAAACGCCGCCGAACTTCCACTCGGCCTTGGCGACGTCCAGGATGATCTTGCCGGCCTCGGCGCACCAGCTACCGTTCACCTTGTTGTAACTCGTCAGCATGCCTGCGCACTCAGCCTGCGCCGCCATTTCGAAGGGCAGCAGGTAGACTTCACGCAGGGTACGCGCGTCGACCACCGCATTCATGCGGTCGCGCGCCGTCTCGCTGTCGTTGCACACCAGGTGCTTGGCAACGGCGCCGGTCCCGACGGACTGGCAGCCCTGGATCCATGACACGCCAAGGACGCCGCACAGCAACGGGTCTTCGGAAAAGTATTCGAAGGCCCTTCCGGCCAGCGGGCTGCGCGCGAGGTTCAGGTTAGGAGCGAGCATCAGGTCCACCTTGCGCCGGATCGCTTCGGCGCCGACCAGGCGCCCCACCCTCTGCACCAGCGCCCTGTCCCAGCTCGCGCCCAGCGCCACGGGCGCCGGCGTCAGCAGCGAGACGTCGCGCTCGTCGACGCGCGGCCCGGCCACGCCCATCGGACCATCCGCCATTGCCAGCGCGGGAATGCCGGCTTCCGGGATCGCCGCGGTCGCCCACATCGACGCGCCAGCCGTCAGCGTCGCCATCTCGTTCACGTTCAGTTCAGTCGTCACTCCGCGTCTCCTCCGGTGGCGGTCTCGTACTTATTCGAAGGCCGGCAGCACGTGCTCTGCGAGCAGCTGCAGGGTCTGGTTGGCGTAGGCCAGGCGCTTCTCGGTCAGCGGCCCGGTGACGGTGCCGCACAGGATGTTGCCGATGCCAAGCTGCTGGTAGGCGCGCAGCTTGTCGATCACGGTCTCCGGGCTGCCGTACAGGCACCAGGTAGCCATCCATTCCTCGGTCAGCGCGGCGCCCGTGCGGTCGGTCTTCTTGTTCGCGTCGTCGGCTTCGGCCTTGGCGTTGAAGGCGGCTTCGCGGTCGATCGCCTCCTGGTAGGAAGTCAGGATCTCCATCACTTCCGCGCGCGCCTGCTCGTCGGTCGGCGCCAGGTGCACGCATTGGTAGCTGTGCGTGGTCCAGGACAGCGCGTCGGCCACGGTCTGGTCGGAATGGCCGGCGGCCAGCAGCTGTTCGTGGTACTTCGAGAAGTACTTCTTCACGTGCGTGAGCGGCTCGAGGCCACCGATCTGCGGCGGCGTGAAGGCCGGAATGAACGCGGGCCAGCCGTTGACGGCGGCACGCGTGATGCTGGTGTCCTTCATCGCGACCGGCATCAGGCGCGCATGCTTCTCGCCGTAAGGGCTCGGCGCGATACGCTGCAGCACACGGCCCTTGTGGAAGCCGTCCAGCTCGACCGGTTCGTCTTCGATGCGCTTGTTCCACAAGGCCTCGGCGGCTTGCAGGTTTTCCTCGGCGATGCGACCCGCATCCTTGTAGTTGACGCCGAATCCGATCATCTCCTCCGGCGTCGTGCCCGAGCCAACGCCGACCAGCAGCTTGCCCCTGGTGAGGTGGTCGAGAATGTTGATACGCTCGACGAAGCGTACCGGATGGTGCAAGGGCACGGTCGTGACGGAGAAGCCGAAATGCATGTCCGGTAGCTTGGCCGCGAGATACGAGGCGAACATATAGCTGTCGCTGGCGATGGCCATGTACCCGTTGAAGTGATGGTCCGGAAGGAAAATCGCATCGAAGCCGAGCTTGCCAGCCAGCAGGGCATGCTGCTCCAGGTCGACGATCAGTTGCCTATCGGCATCCGGAGTCATGGTACGGGCATTGAGGAATACGGAGAAACGCATACTGATCCCTTTGGGGAAGATTCAGGAAAGCCGGCAATCTTTGTCGGCCGGCACCGTTAAATCATAATCCGAATTATGATTATGAGAATAGTAGTGAAGCTTTTCGGGTCAGTCAACAGATTTTCCGCAAAAGGTCTTGCCGATTTCGGCGCCAGGAGGCTGGTGTTCTATCGAGGCTCGATGAACCCGGCAGCGGCGTGCGTGGCGGCGCAAGCTGAATTGCCTAAGCCGACGACAGGAGCCCGGCCAACAGCCAGCCGCCCTGCGTGACGAAGTGCGCAAGCGCCTTCGCGCCAACTACCCCACCCCAGAACAACAAGATCAACTGCAGGGTGCGAAGCAGCGCTTCGTAGCCACGCAAGGCGCTACCGAAGCGCACAGGCGAACGGAAATGCATCGCCAGGCCAGGTGCCAGCAATCGGGGTTTCATGGTCGTCTCCGCTGATCGGTTTAATACCGACAAGCATATGCGCGGCCCCTTTTTCCAGCTCGTGATTTTATCGATACGTCCTATGGACACGGTGGATGCCTGCCCACGGTCTGCGACAGCAGGAAAATGCTGCAGGCCTGGATTGGCCTTGCCGGCCCACACCGGGGACGCCCGATGCGCAAGGTACGGCACCGACCAGGTCCTGGTCGGCACCGCATGGCGCTCATGCACTCGAACCTGGATTCCGGCAGGGTGGCTAGCAAAAACCAGACTAGTCCAGTACCTGATCGATTTTCCGTGGTGCGAAACAGTCGGCATCCAGCGCGACGCTTTTCGCATTGCTGACAATGCCCTGGAAGTTGCCCCGAACTGCGACACCCTTACGAAGTCTCTGCGCGAGTGCGATTACTGTAGCCAGGGCGTCACCTGAAGTTTCCTTCCCCGGCGCGATCGTCCATATCTCCTCCGTCTCCGAAGACGCCGAAACATGCAAGCCAAGCACGTCGCCCCGGCGCCTCGTGCATCCAGCGATGTGGTCGACGCCGGAATACGAAGCTCGGGTCGTCAGTACGGCGCCGAACCTGGCAACCTGGTCCAGCCGGCGGAACAACTTCTCTTTGCCTGCCCTGTCGCCAGGCTCCGCGTCGACAATCAAGTCGCAGTCTTTCAAGTGATGAAAATTTACCGTGCCGGCCAACAGTGCCATGCGCCTGTCACGCTCGGCCTGTCCAAGCTCGCCTTTCGCGGCCGCAGTCCGGTAGCCCGCCCGGACAAGCTCGATTACCTTGTCGAGTGACGCGCGCTCGGGTTCGAAGAGCGTCACCGGAACGTCGGCATCCAGCAGGCTTACAGCGATGCCGAGGCTCATGGCATCGGCGCCGATGATGCCGACCCGGCCGACCGTTCGAGAGTCATCGTGCACCTCGTTGTGCATACAATTCATTTGGGTTCCTCCTTATGGGGAATGCAATACTCCGCACAGGCTCGCCATGGCAAGCCCGCGAGTGCGAATTTCCTCAGAACTGGTTCATGGTGTTGAGCTTCCCCGAAGCCTTCAGCGCTGCTTCGCCACTGAAGTACTCCTTGTGATCGTCGCCTAGGTCCGAACCCGACATGTTCTGGTGTTTGACACAGGCGATGCCCTGGCGAATTTCCTTGCGCTGCACGCCGGCCACGTAACCCAGCATGCCCTGCTCGCCGAAATATTCCTTGGCCAGGTTATCGGTCGACAGCGCGGCGGTATGGTAGGTGGGCAGCGTGATCAGGTGATGGAAGATACCGGCTTCGCGCGCCGCGTCGGCCTGGAAGGTGCGGATGCGTTCGTCGGCTTCGCGCGCCAGTGCCGAGTCGTCGTATTCGGCGCTCATCAGTTGCGAGCGCTCGTAGTGCGACACGTCGGCGCCCTCGGCCTTCATCTTGTCGAAGACCTGCTGGCGGAAATTCAGGGTCCAGTTGAACGAGGGGCTGTTGTTGTACACCAGCTTCGCGTTCGGGATCACCTTGCGGATTTCCTTCACCATGCCGCCGATCTGGGCGATGTGCGGTTTTTCCGTTTCGATCCACAGCAGGTCGGCGCCATTCTGGAGCGAGGTGATGCAGTCGAGTACGCAGCGCGCCTCGCCGGTACCCTCGCGGAACTGGAACAGGTTGCTGGGCAGGCGCTTCGGGCGCAGCAGCTTGCCGTCGCGCTTGATGACCACGTCGCCGTTCGCCATCGCATCGAGCGATACCTCTTCGACGTCCAGGAAGCTGTTGTACTGGTCGCCGAGGTCGCCCGGCTCGCGGGTGTAGGCGATCTGCTTGGTCAGGCCAGCGCCGAGCGAATCGGTACGCGCCACGATGAGTCCATCGTCAACGCCCAGTTCGAGAAAGGCGTAGCGCACGGCGCGGATCTTGGCCAGGAAGTCTTCGTGCGGCACAGTGACCTTGCCGTCCTGGTGGCCGCACTGCTTCTCGTCCGACACCTGGTTTTCGATCTGGATACAGCAGGCGCCGGCTTCGATCATCTGCTTGGCCAGCAGGTAGGTTGCCTCGGCATTGCCGAAGCCGGCGTCGATGTCGGCGATGATCGGCACCACGTGGGTGACGAAATTGTCGATCCTGGCCTGGACGGCGGCGCGCGCTTCGCCTTCCGCGGCATCGAGCTGGCGGAACAGGCCGCCAAGCTCGCGTGCGTCGGCCTGGCGCAGGAAGGTGTACAGCTCCTTGATCAGGGCGGGAACCGCCGTTTTCTCATGCATCGACTGGTCTGGCAGCGGACCGAATTCCGAACGCAGCGCGGCAATCATCCAACCCGACAGGTACAGGTAACGGCGGTCGGTATTGTTGAAGTGCTTTTTGATGGAAATCATCTTTTGCTGGCCGATGAAACCATGCCAGCACCCCAGCGACTGGGTGTATCTGGATGGATCGGCATCGTAGTTCGCCATGTCGCGACGCATGATCCCGGCCGTGTAGCGGGCGATGTCGAGGCCGGTTTGAAAGCGGTTCTGTGCGCGCATGCGAGCCGCGGACTCGGGGTTGATCGCATGCCAGCCGTCGCCCTGCTGTTGTTTGAGACTGGTGATGGCCTGGATATCGTTCTGGTACTGGGACATGATGAACTCCATAAGAAAGAATCGAAATCTCCTGCGTTCGCCGCTAACGGTGGTGCGAAGCGAATCGTAGTCGGATGCGTTCATCATAGAGCGAGCACGACGAACTATCTTCTATCTTATATAAGAGTTGTGCGAATATTTATCCCTTTAACTTCAATGACTTATGAAATTTATTTCATTATGTGGAAAGCTGTATTGCGAAACGAAATTTCATGGTGAAAGCGGCGCGCAGCAAATTTCACCATGTGAAATCCAGTTTGGCTGTGTGAAAAGTGATTGCCTACCTGCGGCAATGACGGCCTTGGTGTTTTCACAAGACTCTCAATAGACAGCAGACCATCGGTCGGAACTTGCATTTCAAGGAGCAAGGGCTGAGGCCTTCGATGCCTGCGCGCGCCTTGATCGCCTTCCGGTTTGTCTCGATGTGCTCCGCAACAAGCGCACGGCCATGAAAAACCTGGTTGCGGCGGCCATGATCGGACCGCCGATGCTCGCCGGGGCAGCGAACCAGGCCGTCGAGGTCTACAAGAGCGCCGCCCGTGGCTGCTGCGAAGAGGGGGTCAAGCACTTGCGCGCAAATCAGCCGCCGCGAAGGAATTGAAATTGCGGTGGACGATGCCACGGCCTGTCATGCAGGCCCCGTCGACGCCCCCGTTCCACTTACCGTCAGTCCGGAATGAGGAGTACCGTGATCTCAGGCATCGGCATCCCCCGATCCCTGTACCGATGCTTTTCTTTCTGGATCCGGCAGGGTCCACCCCTGCTCCCAGCGATGCATCCCTACCATCCCTTGCCTTAGCCACGTTCTGCTCCCGTGCAGACGCGCCAGTTCGACCGCCAATGGAAAGACGAGCCACCGCTGCAGAATTTGGCGAGTCTGCGCTACCCGATCCGATGTCAAACAATCGTCCATACGACGATCGAAGTTTCCTACCGTGAGAAGACGCCAGTCATAGTCTGCGCATAATGATTTCGACGGACAAACCGGCCCGTTTTACTTCATCGGAAAATCCAAGGCGAATCTCCGCGCCGATGCGCCTGGCGATCGCCTGGACAATGGACAGGCCAAGCCCGGAGCCGACCTGTTCGTTACCGAGCACGCGATAGAAGGGATCGAACACCCGGTCGCGCTCAGCCGGCGGAATGCCCGGACCGGTGTCGCGGATGCCGAGCAGGGTCTGGCCGTCGGCCATGGCTATCGAAAGATCGACGCGCCCACCTTCGGGCGTATAGCGGATGGCGTTATCGACCAGGTTCCTGACGAGGGCGATCAGGTCCGGCTCACTCACCCATACCTCGGCGTCCTGCGCGCCCACGACGCCGATATCGATCTGCTTCGCCTCCGCCAGGGGCATGAGGTCCTCCAGTACGCGACGGTAGATAGCCTGGGCCGACACCGGCCTGCCGGGCGATTCGCCCGACACCTGTGCCTTGGCGAGTGTGAGCAGCTGGTCGAGCAGGCTCCGGCCACGCTCGATGCCCGCCCGCAGTGCAAAGAGGCGAGCGCGTGCTTCGGCCGACATCTCCGCCGCCGCCAGCCGCTCAGCCTGCAGCGACAGCGCGGTCAAGGGTGAACGCAGCTCGTGCGCGGCGTCGGCAACAAAGCGGCGCTGGGCATCCATGGCCCTGTCCACGCGTCCAAGCAAACGGTTGATCGCCACGGCAAACGGCCGAACTTCGATGGGAAGATGGCTTTCCTCGATGGGGTGAAGGTCCTGCTCGGCGCGCTGGTCGATCTCGGCGGACAGCATGGCGATCGGCTTGAACATTTTTCGCACCAGGTCGGTGACGATCAGCAGCAGGGCTGGCACGAGAACCAGGAAAGGCATCGTGGTACGCAGCGCGCTGTCTCGCGCGATTTCATTACGGAAGCCAGATTCCTGGGCGATTGCAATGCGCTCGCCGGCCGCGGTTGTCCTGACCAGCACGCGGAAGGTCTCGCCGCCGAGGTCCAGCGTGTGCATGCCATCGACGAGCGCTGCCGGCAGCGGGAGCGCTCCGCCGCCGTCGATGCTCAAGCGGGACCGGTTTTCGTCGCCCAGCCGCTGGACGATCACACGCGATTCCTCCTCGCTGTTCCTGGGACGGGCGTCGATCGTTGACGCGGCAGGCGGCAAGCGCTGCCGGTCCATGAGTTGCGCAACCTGGCGCAGGACGTCATCCTGCAGTTCGTGCGCCTCGTCGAGGGCGGACAGGAAGGAGAAAACACCGGCGACGGCGGCGACGAAGAGGATGGCGGCAGACAGTGTGAAGGAGAGCTTGAGCTGGACCGACTCACTCAGGCGCCTTTTGAAACCATCCATCCCATTCCCCTGACGTTCTTGATAATGTCACTGCGCAGTTTGCGCCGCAGCGAATGAATGAGGAACTCGACAGCATTACTCTCGACTTCCTCTCCCCAGCCGTAGATGCGGTCCTCCAGCTCGCCGCGCGAGAGGATGGCGCCAGGCCGCACCAGCAAGGCGTGGAGCAACGAAAACTCACGGTTCGACAGCTGCACCGAGGCGCCCGAGACGACGCTGGCCACTTTCGTGGCCGGGTCGAGCGCTACGATACCGTTGCCGAGGACCGGCACCGGGTTCCCGTCCTTGCGGCGCGATACGGCGCGCATCCTCGCCAGCAGCTCGGCCATCTGGAAGGGCTTGAGCACGTAATCGTCGGCGCCGCCGTCCAGACCGCGCAGGCGATCATCCAGTTGATCGCGCGCAGTGATGATGAGAACGGGGATGGGGTTATTCCTGGCGCGGATGGCCGTCAGCACCTCCAGCCCGTCCTTGCCGGGCAGGCCAAGGTCAAGCAGCATGAGGTCGTATTTCTGGCAGGCGAATGTGCTGAAAGCCGTTTGCCCGTTCCTTACCCAGTCGACCGCATACGACGCATCTTTCAACGCGTCCTGTATCGCTTCGCCAATCATCAGGTCGTCCTCGACCAGTAAGACACGCATGGATAGCCCGTTCCATTTCAATGTTGCCTAGCGCGCCGCACGCGCTGCCCTTTGCCTGAACAGCAGTATGCTGACCAGTATGAACCTACGCAAGGCGGCCGATGCCGAATAGCGGCTCGGCGCCGGGCGGCCGGCCTTCACAGGCTTGTGGAAGAACTGCCGACCCGGGCACGGCCCCGGTGGCCGGACCGCCATCGCGGACGGTCCCGCCTCCGGATGCGCCCTCTCAGTCCTCCTTGTCCTGGTCGTCGTCGTGGTCTGCCTTGTCCTCGGCGGACGAGATGACGCTGCCTTTGTCGGCGTCGATCCTCACATCGTAGACCTTGCTGCCGCTGACGACTTCCACGTCGTACACCCAGCCCTGCTTCGAATGCTCGAACTCGGCCCGCGCTGCCTTGCCGTTGACATGCTGCTGGGCGACCGCCACAGCTTGCGTAAGTGGGATCCTGGCTTTGTTGATCGCCATGGCGTCGTTTTCCATGCCGGCCTTGGCGGCATAGGCTGCCGTGCCGCTTGCAGCGACGACGATGGCCAGAAGGGAGAGTTTTGCGGTTCGGTTCATGGTGCTTCTCCAAATAGCGCGGATTGCGCAGTAGAGAAGCTAATGGTGCAGACTTAGTTGACACTGAGCGCGAAACTACGCCCGGCGACCCTTGAGTAAGAATCTGGAACGGGCCGAATTATAGCCGTGGAACACTCCTGAATCTGATTTCAAGGGGCTGTCCCGGGGGTGGCGCGACAGAATAAGCCAGAGCGCGACACCATCTTCCGCTCGTACCGGCGGGCGACTGCCGAAGCAGGCGCCATGGCCCGACGTTCGGCGTCGAATCGCCAGAGCTGAACACCTGACGAAGACGACCGCTGCGGGTTCGGCTTCGGTCGCTCATCACTGATCTCGACGATCACGACCTGACTCCGTCACATGGCAAGCCCGATGTCGCCTTCAAGCACCGAGGTCTTCAGCCGCGGGCGCGCTCCACCCTTCCACAGTGCTGCAGTGTGCACGACCCGATACCGGATGTCGCCCCCATCCGGTCTTTCGCTGCGCGTAACCGGGCGTGGAATGCAAACGAATTCGGTGCGCATTTCATCGGCCGACAACCGTACCTTTGAATAACCATGCCCTCCGAGATCGATGAATTCGAGGTGCGGCGCCAGATCCGGATTCGACAGCGACCGTGCGCGCTCGAGGTCGAAATTTTTTGCGTATTCCAGGCATGAACGGACGCCGTGCTTGAGCAGCATGTTATGGGTCCATTCTGGCTTGGCACTTCCCTCCTTGTCCGCAAGGAACAACGCGCGCAAGGGCGCATTCTTTGGAAGCTTGTGCTCATAAGCTTCCATGGTACCGGCACTGGTGAGCGATCCGCCGACGAAGCTCAAGCCAACCGGGTCGAACTTACCGGGCGGAAGTTCCGCAGTTGCATATCCGGCCCAGAAGCTGTGACGGTCGCCCGAGACGATTGCGAAGCCCGTGATGTTCGCGTCGCGCACGAGTTGGTAGATCTCAGCGCGTTCCGCCCACGCTGAGCCGTAATCATATGCACTCAGCGCCGCATAGGTATGTGGCGGCCACGGCTCTTTGGTCAGGCCGGCAGGCAGGTTCTGCGGGTCGGCGCGAGAATCGAGTGCACCCATCGTATTGCCCCAGATTTTCCACGTCGCCTTCGAGGTCTGCAGCTTGTCCTTGAACCATGCTTTCTGCTCCATTCCCAGGATCGTTTGCGGCGGCGCGTTGTGTTGCGGATTGGGCACCTCGACACCATTGTGGCTGACGACCGCAGGAGGATTGCCACCGTTATAGGCGCGCCCACCGTCCAGGATCTGCATCATCGGCTCCGGCAACATGCCCATGTACTCCTTGCCGAACAGTTTATTGAGCGACGGATCGCCGAAGGAGTCCGCACTTCGATAGCTATGCTGGTCGGTGATGATCAGGTCCAAATGCCGGCCATAGCGCAGCGCCCGATAGCCCTTGAGGCTGTTGATCGCCGCCAGATTGTTTGGTTCCGTCCCCAGCCCATGCTCGTCGAACTCCTTGATCGGCACGTTGTTGACGGCGGGCGGATCGAAACGTTCGAGCGGGCGGTTTCCGCGCGTGACGCGCGCAGGAAGATACTCGAACCAGGCTTGATTCGCTGCCACCTTGACGCTCTGGCCAGGCTGCTCGAACGCGCCCACTTTAAGAACACCCTGCCAACCCTGGAACGAGAATTCGTGGTTATCCCACATGGCGACGAACGGCCAGCGCGCGCGCGCGTCCTGTAGGTCGGGATCGAGGAGATAGCCTTTATAGATCGCACGGTAGCCATCGACAGTCAGCGGAATGTGGAAGTTGCCGATCTTGTGGCCGTCCGGGATGCGCGCCACCTCATAGATCGTGCGATCGTAGCGGGTTTGCACTTCGTCCGGGTACTGGACCATTTCATAGATGAAATCGCCCAGGTGCAGGACGAAGCCGAGCTGTTCGGCGGCAGGTACGCGTTCGTCTTCGTAGATCATCCTGCGGTAGGCATTCAGCTTGCCCTCATTGACATGCTGACAGCTCACGAACGCGAAGTTCACCGTTCGCGGATCATTGGGCAAGGGTGCAGTGATTGTGCGGCCAACCCGGCTGCCGTTTCCGTCGGCGTCGGTGAACCGATACCAGTAGACGCGCGCCGGACTGAGACCGCCAAGCAGCACGCGCGCGGTCCAGTCCGCGTCGCTGGAGACCGGCACCTTGGCCTGCGCAATGACCCGGTGGAATGCCTCGTCCTCCGCTACCTCGACAGTCAGGACCTGGCGCGCTTCCCCGGCAAACGGACGCCGGGTCCAGAGAATGACGCTGTGCGGGTCGGGATCGCCCGATGCAACCCCTTGCGGATACAGATCACGCCGCTCGTGCCAACGGACACGCGAAGCCCGGGCCGGACCGACCCATGCCAGAGAAGCGCCCATTGCCGCAGCAGCTTTGAGAAAGGATCGACGGCTTATCGTCATTGTTTTTCACTCCGTTTAGTTTTGGGACTAGCGCAGCCTCGGAATTCGGTCGCAAACATGCCTTACTTCAAGCGTAATTACTCCGACGGCACCCGAAAAGGTTTTGCGCAAATAACAACAGGCGCAGCCGCGCCCGCGACTTATACGAACCAACCGGGTTCGCAGCTGGCTCCGGATAGGCGGCTGCACAGCGCGGCGTTAATTAGTGTCTGGTAGCCGGTGCCATAGCGTTTCGCCAGCGCGCGGAAATGGTCGAGGACTTCGTCGTCCAAGTAGATCGTGATTCGCGTCTTTCGCCGGGCCGGCCGGTGGTAAGCCAGGGTCGGCCTATCGTTGGCGCTATGGTTGTAGCTATCGTTGGCGCTATCGTTGTCGCTATTGTTGCCGCTGCTGTTTGGTGCAAAATCCATCTCGTCTCCTTCGATTTATTCCAACTACATGTGTGTAGTCGGAGATGCAGCACTATACTTTTTTCCAGTGCTGCCACACGCGCGGCGCGACGAGTTGAAAAAAATACGTATCCAAACTGCAAAAAAACGCGCTGAGCCGTGTGCGCCCCTCAGGCAAGCCGAGGGGCCTCGATCAGAAAGCGTCCGAAATGGGCCCATGCGGGCCCTTCGGTCAGAACGCCTGGTTGTAACGCACGTAGATAAAGCGGTCGATCGGCAAGTTAGCGTCGACGCGCGACGCCGAGGCAGCACCAAGGATGGTGCTGCGCGGCTGCTTGTCGAACACGTTGTTGGCGCCGACCATGATCTGGCCTTTCCACGAAGTCTTGTAGGCGACGCTCAGGTCGTTGTAGACCATCGCGCCCATCTGGTTGTAGCCGGTACCCCAGTTGGCCTGGCCGGTCGGGTTGGTGCACTCGATCGGGGCGCTCACATCATGGCTGTAGCACTGGTCGCGCAGCGGGCTGAAGTAACGGGCGGTCCACGAAGCGCTCCATTTCCCCAGGGTCCAGTCCAGCGTCAGGTTCGACTTGATGCGATAGTAGGCGAGGACGCCGCCGGCGTCGTATTCGCCGACCTGGTTGATCCATTCGGCATCGTTGGTCGCCTTCGTGCGCAGTTTGCTGACGAAGGTCGAGTCCGAGCGCAGGCCGAACCGGCCGTACCGGGTGCCCGGGAAGCGGTAGTTCAAGGACAGGTCCAAGCCTGCGGTCTCCAGCCCACCGGCGTTGACGTTGCCGTGCGACAGGCTGTTGATCTGGCCGGTTACCGGATCGCGTTTGATCGCGTCGCAGTACGACTGGATACCCTGGACGTAGCAGTAGTTGGCCGTCTGGTTCGCGGTCACACCCGTGATCAGGTTGCTGATCTTGATGTGGTACCAATCCAGCGAGCCGGACAGGCCAGGCAGGAACGACGGGCTGTACACGAAGCCGATGGTCGTGGTTTTGGCGCGCTCAGGCTGCAGCGAGGCGTTGCCGAGATTCGAGATGAACGGCACGATGCCCTGGGTGCCATCGGTGCTGGTGACCGGCGTGCCGGTCTGGTCGATCTGGCGGAAGCCCGGACGGGCGCCGGCGGCGGTGCAGCGGGCGTCCACGCCCGTGGTGCCGCGCTGGCCGAACTTGCTGTCGCACGGGTCCATGATGTCGTCGAACGACTGCGCGCCGCCACCGAAGGTGTCGCCGACGGCGGGGGCGCGGAAGCCCTGCGCGTAGGTGCCGCGGACCAGGAGGTCGCGAACCGGCTTCCACATGAAGCTGGCCTTGCTGTTGTTGGTGGTGCCGAAGTTGCTGTAGTCCGAGTGGCGGGTAGCCAGGTCGAAGCTCAGCAACTGGGCCAGCGGCGCGTTCTTCAGGACCGGGATGTTGACCTCGGCGTAGGCTTCCTTGACGGTATAGCGGCCGTGCGTCGGATTGCCCGCCAGGTTGCTCGAGTAGCCGGACTGCTCGAACTGTCCCGGCTGGTCATCGCCCCTTACCTCGCGGTGTTCCAGGCCCGCGGCGACCCCGAGCGCGCCGGCCGGCAGCTGGTAGATTTCGCCGCTGAGGTTGGCGGTGGCGCTGTTGATGGTGCTGCCGTAGCTTGCCTGGCCGGTCGACATCACGTAATTGCGCACCTGCGGGTTGAACGCAGGCGGGCCGCTGATCAGGTCCCAAGGCGTGCATTCCTGCAGCGAGATCGGGGCCGACGGGGTGCCGCACTGGACCACGCCCTGGGCATTCATGAACGACGGGCCGAGCGCCTTCTTCAGGTTCAGCAGGTTCAGGTTGCCGGTCGAGTAGATGTAACCGTCTTGTGCACTGTGGTTGTAGCCGACGTCCCAGTTCCACGCCAGGCCGCGCATCGTGAAGTTGCCGGACAGGGTGGAATCGACGTGGAAAGTGCGGTTCTGGTTATCGGTCACGCGTGGCACTTCCACCGTGCGGCGCAGGAAATACAGGTCCTGCCCGAACCCGTTGTAGTAGCTGTTCTTGTCGATGTAGACCTTGTAGCCCGGCTGGGTTTCGCTGGTCAGCGGTTGACCGGCGATCTGGGTGCTCGATTTGCGCTGCGAGTACATTGCCGTCGTAGTCAGCTGCATGTCGTACGGCAGGTCGACGGTGCCCTTCGTGAACAGCGTGTCCAGCTTGTTCGGCATCTGGAACATCATGTCCTGCGCCGTGTTGTACTTGTCGTCGATGCTGCCGGTCTTGTCGTGGTAGCTGGTCGGGAAGCGCGGGTCGGAGCGCACGCCGCCCCCGTGGTTCAACACGCGTTCCCAGCCCCCCGTGGCCGGGTCGTTGTTTTGCCCTCCGGTGACCGGATCGACCGGGCTGATGTCGCCGAACGGACCCATGCCCCAGCCTGCGGTCGGGTGGTTGATGCCGCGTGGATAGCGGGTGATGTCACGCTCGGAAGGCCACACGACGCCCTGCTCGGTGTGCGACAGGCCGATCATCAGACGGCCCCTGTCATTGCTGGCGCCGTAGGACAGCGAGAAATCCTTGCTGCGGCCATCACCCTTCTGGTTCGCCCCGGTGTACAGGCTCAGTTGGGCGCCGTCCAGCTTCTTCTTCAGGATGATGTTGACCACGCCGGCAATCGCGTCGGAACCGTAGATCGAAGACGCGCCATCCTTCAGCACTTCGACCCGCTCGATCATCGCCGACGGCACGGTCGACAGGTCCGTGTAGCCATTGACGGTCTGGGTCCAGCGCTTGCCATCGACCAGCACCAGCAGGCGGTTCGAGCCGAGGTTGCGCAGGGTAATGTACTGGCCGCCGTTTTCGATATTCGAGGTCAGCGAGTTGCCGCGGCTGAACTCGGGCGTACCGGCCGAGGACAGCTGGGTCAGGATGTCGCCCACGGTAACCAGGCCCGTCTTCTGAATCTGTTCCTGGGTCATCACCTGGACCGGCTGCGCCGTTTCCCTGTCGACCTGGCGGATGCGTGAGCCGGTCACTTCAACGCGCTGCATCGACGCGTCCTGACCGTCCTGCGCGTACACCGCATTCATGCCGAATGCCATACCCCCGAGGCAGATCATGCGAATCGATCGGGACAAAACTTTCTCCATCATTTTCTTATTCTCCTGTGTTGAATGCGGCTGGCGTGGAAACAGCCGGCCGCAAGGTGCCGTATATGCAGCAATCTTGAAGGAAAGCCCGATGCTTTCTTTCAAGCCGGCAATGGGATCACCTGTGTATTTTCAGGGTCAAGTAAAAAAAATGTATTTGTTTGAATTCGTTGCAAATAAGATTTTTTGTCCCGCAAAACATGGTTCAAAGAAAGACAAAAACTAATAATTAATGTATAATAGAATACATATTCCATGCAGATACATATACTTTGGTGCAGAAAGAGAAGAAGATTCGCGGGGCGAATCGCAAAACGGTTTAGCTTCGTTACGGGATTTTTTCGTTTTAATAATCGGAGAATTTCTGGCCCTGCCGCCAGCTCTGCAATCGGTCGGACGCCAGCCTGCAGTCAACTTATCCGACCGGCAGTGGCGCCATCGCCGCACCGAGCGCGCTGGCCTGCCACTGACCGCCCCACTTGCCCACGCCGCCGAAGGATCGGCCAAGAACACAGCCGCACACGGCGGCCAGACGCTGGCATCCGGCATCGCCCCCCAATATGTCGATCCATCCGTGCGCACGCAGGACGACTTCGTCGAGCACCTGAACGGCAAGTGGCTCAAGACCGTCGAGATCCCGGCCGATAAGTCGAGCTGGGGCTCGTTCATGGAATTGCGCGAGAATACCCAGCCGCAACTGCGCGCCATCATCGAGAAAGCCGCCGCCCAGCATGCCGGCAAGGGCACCGACGAACAGCGCATCGGCGACTGCTACACCAGCTTTATGGACGAGGCGCGCGTCGAGCAGCTGGGCGTGAACCGCGAACACAACTTCGCCCAGGTCGGCTACTGGATCCGGCAGTCGCAGCAGGGCCAGGGCATCGCGCCGCGCGCGCTCGGGATGATCGCCGGCTTCGGCGACATCATGCCGACGGCGGCTTGACGGGCGGCCTGCATTTCGGGCCGCCACGCTGCATCTGGCGCCGCCCCGCAGCAGCCTCTTCGTCACAAGCCCCACAGAGACAGCAGCTTGCGGATTTCCGAAACGGTCAATGCGATATAGGCGATAGCGCTATGCTTTCCACTGCCTCATCGTGTGGCTGCGATGTTTTTTTGATGCCCGAACTCGTCTTCTATTCGCCGCAGCCGAGCAGCGTCTGCAGCGCGCGCGGCAGCAATCGCGTCCACTACGCGAAAGATGCAGTTCACCCCGCGCTTTTCACGTTTCAGCCGTTTCGCGGAAGCGCGGCGCGTGCACTCATTACACTGCCATCGTTCGCCAGGTCATCGCGAGTGACCCGGCGAGATTGAAAGTCCGTGGATCGGCAGTCCGCATGTGGCTTCAGTCCGTTCTCAACATCGAAAAAAAGGATTTGAACCATGCGCACCAAATATGCACTGCCCCTGATCGCCGCCGCTACCGTATCGTTCGCAGCAAGCGCCGCTCCCGCCGACGCCTCGGCCGTTGCCGCCGCTCCTATCGCTTCCGTGGACTCGGTCAATGTGCTCGCCAGCACTAGGAATGACACGCTGACTCATTCGCAGCTCGAACAGCAACGCTGGGCCCATAACTCGACATTTTCTTTCCGTTTTTACAATACATGATCCCCACCTTGAAGACTGAACGCCTGCGTCTCGTACCACCTGGCCTGACCGCAGAAGATCTCTACCGGCGTTTCTATACGGACGCCGAGGCATCCGCTTTCTACGGCGGCCCCCTTAGTCCGAGCGCTGCCTATACTCGGCTGGCGACTGATATCGGCTGCTGGTACTTGCAAGGTTTCGGAGTGTGGGTTGTGGAACGACTACGTGACGATGCCCAGCTCGGTGTATGCGGGTTCTGGCAGGGCCTGGGATGGCCACGCGAGTTGACCTGGTGGTTGCTGCCTGACGCACGCGGGCAAGGTTACGCGCATGAGGCTTCGCGTGCCGCGATTGCCTATGCTTATCGGGAGTGTGGCTGGCAAACGGTAGAAACATACATGACTGATGACAATGCCCCGGCTCGCGCACTGGCCCTTCGCCTGGGCGCATTCCAGATCGAGAGGCGAATATTCCCAGACGGGCAGCGACGAGATCTGTTCCGTTTCCCACGTCCCTAGTGCTTATCGGGCAGCACTGGGCTGGCAATACGCTGCCCATCCAGCGCCCAGCGCCAGCCGAAGTAGTGGTTCAGGTAACGGCTGGCGACGCCGCGGAAAGGCAGCAGCCAGGTGCGCATCCGGCTGTGATAGGCGTTCACGTTCTGGATGTGCAGCGCACCGCGCTTTCGTTCGCCGGCGCTCGCGTCGATGGCCTCATGTGAAATCCCGACCTCCCGCGCGAATGCCGGGTAGGCCGCATGGCTGTCGGTCACCAGCAGCACGTCGCGCGCCAGGCGCGGTCCCAGGTGTTGCAACAGTTGCCGCTTGCTGACGCTCCCGTTGCCGGTCACGGCGTCGATGGTCTGGCCGCTGCGATCGCGTGCCACCAGGATGCACACTTGTTCCTTCGAGATCCCGCGCCTTGTCGCCTTGCCGCCGCGCTTTCGTGGCGGACGGTCGAGATGTCTGGMCCCCTTGTGCGATTCGAGCACATACATCTCATCGGCTTCGGCGATGCCACTCAGCCGTTGCGGCCGGTCATCCTTGCTCAAGGCCAGGAAACGGTGGCGCCATCGAAAGCTGGTCGCGCTGGCCACGCCGATCTCGCGCGCCGAGCGCCGCACGCTGCGGGAGTCGAGCATGCAGCCGAGGTAGTCGAGCCAGCGCGCCTTGTGGCGCAGCCGGGCCAGCGGCGTGCCGCTGAGCAGGTTGAAGGTGCGGCCGCAGCTACGACAGCGATAACGCTGCAGTCCGTGCGCATGGCCGTGGCGAAAAGGTTTGTCGGCCTGGCAGTGCGGGCAGCAGAGTGGCGTGCCGGGTTGTTCGACGATCTCGAGTACACGCTCGAGGCCGGCCGCCGATTGCAGCAGGTCGAGCAGGCGGTCGCGCTGGCGCCGCGTCAGGCCGGACAGGCGTTGCAGGAACTGTTCGAACTGCCGTGCTTGCATGCTGCCTCCGTCAACGGTTCAGGTCGACATTGGACCGCAGGCTTGCAGAAAAGATTCCACACTTGGCGCGAACAGCGCCTTAGTCAAATTCGACGTCAGGTTTGGTCGTCAGTATCCTTTTTGGGACTACCTCGCGCGGCCAATAGCAGCCATAGACTTGGGCTCATCGACGATCAGCTTGCCGAGCTGTAGTCCCCGGCGCAGCGATCACATCGCGCGGAACAGGTGCACGTACATCATACTGACACGCAACTGTTCAGGTCTGGTGTGCAGAGTCAGCATCAACCTGCCGAACTCGTCACGGACCGCGCTCGCGACGCAATCCATGTTCACGATCGTGCCCCGGTGGATCTGGCAGAACTGATCCGGGTTGAGCTGGGGCAGCAGGTCCTTCAGGCTTTGGCGGATCAACGATGAGCCCTCCTGCGTCACCACGTTGACGTACCTGTCCACGGCCTGGAAGTAAGCGACCTGCTCGACCGGGATCATGAGCACCTGGTTGCCGCACGCCGCGCGGATCTTGGTCAGCGGCTTCGACACCGGCGCCGGCGCGGGGGCCGGCAGCGCATGCATTTGCTGCACCAGCTGCGCCAGGCCGTCCGCCGGGCTGGACAGGGCAAGGCGCTGGCGCAGGCGTTCGATGGTCTTGCCCAGCCGCACTTCGTTGACGGGCTTGAGCACATAGTCTGCCGCCGCCTGCTCGAACGCGTTCACCGCGTAGTCGTCGTAGGCCGTCACGAACACCACCTGCGGGAACGGCCGAGTGCCATCCCAGCGTTCGGCCAGTTCCTCGGCCGCTTCCAGCCCGCTCTGGCCGGGCATCTTGATGTCGAGGAACAGAATGTCGGGCCGCAGCGCCAGGGCCTGCTCGACCGCGTCCACCCCGTCCGGGCTGATCGCGGCGATCTCCAGTTCCGGCCACAGTCGCCGCAGGCAATGGACAAGCTTGGCGGCGAGGAGTTCTTCGTCTTCGGCGATGAGTGCGCGTGGGTTCATGGAAGTGCCAGTGGCAAGGTGATGCGGGCGACGGCGCCGTGCGGGACCGCGGGTTCGAGCGCGAGCGTGGCGCGCTCGCCGTACAGGCCGCGCAGCCGTTCGCGGGTATTGGCAAGGCCGACACCGGAGCCGGTCCTGGCAGCAGGGCGGTCCAGGCCGAGCCCGGAATCGCGGACCGTGATTTCCAGCGCGTCGCCGTGCCGGTTCGCGCTCACGACGAGCTCGCCGCCACCGATCTTCGGCTCAAGCCCGTGGGCGATCGCGTTCTCCACCAGGGGCTGCAGTAGCATCGGCGGCACGCAGGCTCCGGCCAGCGCGTCGGGCAGGTGCAGCGAAAAGCGCAGCCGCCTCCCCATGCGCACCGCCATCAGGCCGAGGTAGGCGTCCAGCAGGTCGAATTCCTGTGCCAGCGTGGTCGCCTCGGCGCGCGACGAAATCAGCGTGGCGCGCAGGTAGCGGATCAACTGGTCGAGCATGTGGCAGGCGCGCTCGGCGTCCAGCGTGATCAGGCTCTCCAGGTTGGCCAGAGTATTGAACAGCATATGCGGCTCGAGCTGGGCCTGCAGCACTTGTAGCTGAGCTTGTGTCGCCTGGCGGGCGACGGCCTCGGCGCGCACCCGTTCGCGCGCGGCCGCCGCTTCGATGTGGGCGGTGCGCTCCTGGCGCGAGAACAGGAACATGCCGCAGACGGTGGTGTATCCCGTGATCAGCACGTCGCGCATGATAACGTCGGCGCCGGGCATCGCCGATCCGAGGATGCGGTACGCCAGCGCCGCACCGGCATAGGTGGAAATTGGGGTGGCTGCCACGACGACGACAAGGAGAATGAGCCACTGTTTCGCGCCCCAGTCCGGCTGGCGCAACAAGGCCAGGCGTACGGCATCCACGACGAGGTACGAGAGCAACCCGATGCACAGCGCCAGGACCAGGTGCACGAAGAGGGACTCGAACAGGGACTCCAGCCCATCGCCTTCGATGATCGTGACGAACACGCCGAGCATCAGGCAAAGGACGGTGGCATATCGCATGTCCTTGACGAGCTGCCTGAACGGGAAGCCGTGGACGGGGTCCGCGATTGGGGCCGGCTGGATGGCTGGCTGCATGGTTGTCGATTCGAAATTGGTGATGCGAAGCATTGTGCCGAGTTGGCGGGCGCGGCACAACAGGTCTGCGGCGAAACGATGGCTGGAGGGAGCGAAACGTTCCTTTGATTGTATAAAACCGTGAGGGCTTAAATGAGCGTGCTGCGCGATATCGAGCTGTGGAAGAACCCGGACGGCCTGGCCGAAGTCGAGCGCAGCATCGTCAAGCGCAAGCTCGGCTTCTACTTGACCGCCGACTCGCTGGTGGTGCTGACGCCGCGCGCGCCGTCGTCCGGGGTGGGATGCTGTGAACGACCCGGCTCGAGCTACGGTCAGGGAGCGCTGATTTCCTTGACCAGACCATCCGCGTGATAAACGTGCTGCAAAGCATCGAGAATCATTCCCGCGTCGATTCCCACAGTGCGGTTGACGCGCGAATCGTACCAGTACGCGCCACCCAAAGCGTGGATGTTGGTGTCAAACGCCAATCCAATGATCTCAGCTCTACGGTTGAGCATCGGGCTGCCTGAATTGCCGCCGGTAATGTCATTCGTCGTTACAAAATTCATCGGCCGTGTTTTTTCCAGGCGCGCCTTTGCTCTATGCCACGATGCTGGCAACGCGAAGGGTTCGGCACCGGTATCGCGTTCAAAAGCGCCCCCAACCGTGGTGAACGCAGCGACATGGTGATCAGGTTCATCCCAGCCTTTCACTTGGCCATAAGAAAGACGCAGGGTGAGGGTGGCATCTGGATATGTGCTCGTTCCTTGCTTGTCAAAGCGCGCGAGCGCGATCAGTTCCGCGTTCTTCTGTACGACCGACTCCACCTGCTCCTCGTACCGTGTGCGCAAGGCGCGCGCCTCGTCGTCAATCGCGAGCGCCAACTGGATGAAGGCATCATCCGTGTGTGCAATTGCGTCGCGCCCACCCGACCACAAGGATTTGCGCACCGCCGGGTCGCCGAGACGGGTGTGCCCAATCAAGGCTGAGCTCAACTGGTCCGGAGACATTTTTCCAAACACGCGCTTAACCAGCGGATGGTCGACACCGAGCTTCTCGCGCAGCTTCGTCAACGAGAGCGACAGCTTCACCTGCTCGAACGCAGGGTGTACCGGCGAGTCGGAGAACAATGCCGCCTCCATCGACGGAAGCCGCGCGTCATTGAATTCGGCCAGGCGCGCTGCGCTGGGCTTTTCCCGTTCCTGCGCGGCTCGCACAAGCATGCGGGCGAACTTGAAATACATGCTGTCGAAGCCGTCACCGCGTTCGATCAGCCGATAGGGCTTGGCGATCGTACGATAAGTCGTTTGCGCGCTGGCGATTGCGCTCCACGGATCCCCCACCTTTGCCAGTAGCTCCGGCTTGGCCGCAACGTACCGGCGAAAGGCAGCCTCATCTTCCTGCTTATTGCGCATCAGTTCAGGGGCACGCAAGGCGGCGATCTGTCCTGACAGGACCTTGTAACTATTCTCCACGAAGAACAAGTGCTCTTCCGTCGTGCGCTTCGCTTCGGCGCTTTCCTTGCTGTACTGTTCCAGGACACCGCGCGACTCAGCCACGCTCAGCAATGTATCGGGCAAGATCACATCGCGCAGCGTTTCTAGTTGAGCGACGGTGAGCTGCCGCTGGGTCGAGCCTGGATGTCCGACCACGAATACCGCGTCGCCTTCCTTGATGCCGGCTGGCGCGAACTTAAAATAATCCTGGACCACGGCGGGCGTGCCGTTCTCGTACACCCTGACGAGTGTCATGTCCAGGTCGTAGCGCGGAAAATTGAAGTTATCGGGATCACCGCCGAAAAATGCGATTGCCTTCTCCGGTGCCCATACGAGTCGGGTGTCGGTGAAACGATGATAACGATAGAGGTGGTAGCGGCCGCCGTGATACAGGTCGACGACATCGCAGCGCGTCTTCGCCGTGTCGGCGCCAATGCAGGCGGAGACCAGCTGTGCCTTGATCGCGTTTTGCGCCTTCTGGAAGGCCTGTCCCTCCATGCCCGTTGTCGCCTGCTTTACTTTGTCGCTGACGTCCGTGATCTGTTCAAGGCGGTCCAATTCGAGTCCCGGGCAACGCAATTCCCGTTCGCGGTGCTGTGCGAGAAAGCCGTCCTGCAAATAATTCTGCTTCGCCGTCGATAGCTGGTCGATGCACTGTGACACGCAGTGGTGATTGGTCATCATCAGACCGTCTTTGGACACGAACGCTGCGGTGCAGTCATCTCCATACAGTGCTGTACTGCGCATTACATGCTGGACCCAGCCAGCGTCTGGTGAGAAACCGATCTCGCTGGCCATGCGGCTGGCCGGAAGATTATCAAGCGTCCACATCCCTTCGGCGGCCATCGCCATTCCAGGGATCGAAAGTAGAATAATAAGATGCCGAAACTGCATTGTTGTCTCCTTTATTGGACTCGGCGGGGTAGCCGTAGGCCTGGCCGATCAGCAATTCAAACGTCTGAAAATCAAATACGCATGTGTTGCGTCCTTGGGTCTTTACGAAGCTGTTCGGGCTTCGCGCGGCGCTGGAAGGTAACGACCCGGCGAAGCGTACGGGCCGATGTTGCTTCGGTTCTCGACCAAGGAATTTCTCGAGACCGCCCTGCCCTACGACCAGACGCTACACGGTTCAGTTTGCGACGGCCACTTTGCCGGCTGCAGTCGTTGCCGGCGCCAGGAAGACGCCCGTCGCGCCCGTTATGCCGGCGCCCGTGCCGACCACCGCGACCTTGGTGAATTGGAGGTTGCGTACCCTCTCCTCGTTGACGGTGAAGCCCGAGCAGCCCGCAGCGGGCGTGCACTGGAAGCGAACCACCCCGAATGGCCAGGGGCCGGCGAAGCTGTCAGGACCGATCGGGTCAAGCGTGACAGGGCCTCGCGAATAGTCCAGCGTCACCCGGCCATCCCGTGCCTTGACGGTATACAGCACATGCAACTCGTCGCTGTAGAACTCGCCCTCATACGCCTTCAGCTCGCTGTCTGTCAGCCTCGCGCGTGCAATACGCGTGGCGCGCGTGGCATGCACGTTGCGATACCAGGTGCCACCGGCGACGATGCCGTCGGCCCCGGGCGGATCGAAACTGAAGCTCGCGTTGGCCGTCTTCATGAAGAACGCGTTCCCGCTCGCCGGATAGAATAGAGCCTTGTCGTCGCCGTTAAGCCAGCCGATCAGGCGGCCATTTTCCCTGGCGAAGGTAACCGTCGAGTCCGGACTCAGCGCGTAGGTGCCCGCCAGCGCATCCAGTTCAGACGGATCTTTCGGCACCTCGGCGCTGTCTTCATAGTCTGGCACCGGCGCCGGCAGCGGATCGAGCTGACGGTCTAGCCAGATGTCGGCGATGCGCTGGCCCAGTCGCGTGGCGAGGACGTCCGCGCTGTTGCCGAGGATGACGACCGCCAGGTGCTGGTCGGGAAAGCGTGCGAGGTAGGTGCGAAAGCCCGCGTCCACGCCGTTGTGGTCGACTTTCCTGAGACCACGGTACTTACCCACCCAGACGCCATCGCCGTAGCCGGTCTCCTTGCCATTGTTGAGCACGCCCGACTGCTGCATCTCGGCCAGAAGCTTCTTGCCGCCTACGCGCGCCGTATCGAAGTTATTGGCCCACAGGACCAGGTCGTCCGCCGTCGTAAAGAGGCTGGTGGGGCCGACCGTCGAATACGACAAGGCGAAGCCTTCGTAGCCGCCATTCGCGGCCGGCTGGTAGGACTGCGCGCGACCCGGCACGAGCGTGCTGTACTGCTCGTGGAAGAAGCTGTGCCTCATGCCGAGCGGCTCGAAGATGCGTTCCTTCGCAAACGCCGCCAGCGACTTGCCTGATGCGCGCTGAACAACTTGGCTGAGCAGCGTGAAGCTGGTGTTGCAGTAGGAGAACTCGCTTCCGGGCGCAAAGTTCAGGGCGCGCTGGCGCTGCACCAATCGCATGACATCGCCATCGGTGATGACATCGTCCATGCGCCATCCCGCCATCGCCAGCAGGCTCCATTCGTCGCGCAAGCCGCTCGTGTGGTTCATCAGGTGGCGGATCTTGATGACCTGACCAAAGTCGGGCAGCTCAGGCAGGTATTTGCGCACGTCGTCGTCGAGCGACAGCTTGCCGTCCTGATCCAGCAGCAGGACCGCGAATGCGGTGAACTGCTTGGACAGCGAGGCGATGTGGAAATCCGTCGTTGGAGTGATCGGCCGGCCCTGTTCAATGTCGGCCATGCCGAATGCGTGCCGGTAGACGACCTTGCCGTCTTTGACGACCTCCACGGCGGCACCCGGCATGCCGGGCTTGTTCCATTTTGCGAACAGGGCATCAACCTGCTGTTGCTTGCTTGGGGTTTGAACCTGCGTGTGCGCCGCTTCTCTGGACCAGCCAGGGACGTAGGCCAACAGCAGCGCCGAGAGCAGCGCGAGGTGGCGTGTTTTCATAGTGTGGTCTCGTGCGGATTTTCGGCTTACAGCGAGTGGTCGCCCAGCGCAACCTTCAAGGTGTCGAACGCTGGCTTGAAGGCGTCACGCTGCGTGACCGCGAGCGCAAACGCGCGATGCCGGCTCGGCACATAGATCGCAGCTGTCCCCCAGAAGCCGCTGTGGCCATAGGCCTTCAGGCCGTTGATGTCGTATTCGAAGATGCCGAGGCGGTAGGGACTGTCGGGCGGCAAGCCTTGCTTCGACAACATCACGTCCAGCGTGCCGGGGCGCTTGAACACCTTGCCGTCGAACAGCGCGTACAGGAAACCTGCCATGTCCTGCGGCGTGGCGACCAGGCCGCCGCCGCCATACGTGTCCGCCGTCGGGTTCCAGTCGTAGGTGTCATGACCGTCCAGGATCAGGTGGGCGCGCGGCCCGGCCTGCGGTGCCGGCGGCTCATTGGCTTCCCACCAGGTGGCGGAGAGGCCCAGCTTGTCGAAGTCCAGCGTCCGGCGTACCGCCGTGGCCAGCGGCAGCCCGGTCAGGCGCTCGATGATGTTGCCGAGCAGGCAGTAGCCACTGTCCGAATAAAAGAATTTCACGCCGGGCGCGGCCACCGGGTCGGTCCATTTTACTAACCACTCGAGCTGGCTCTGGCGCGTCCATGCGGCCGACGGCTGGGTCTCGATCTGCTGCAGGAATTCCTTGGTTTGCGCGTGGTCGGCCATGCCCGAGGTGTGCGACAGCAGGTGGCGCACGGTGATGTGCGCGGTGTCGTAGCCATCCTTCTCGAGCAAAGCGATATAGGCCGGGTCGACGTAGGTGCGGATGCTCTCGTCGAGCTTGATCTTGCCGTCTTCCCACAGGCGCAGGATGGTCGCGGCGGTGTAGGTCTTGGTATTGCTGGCGAGGCGGAACGATGTGTTCGGCTTGAGCGCGGGATCGCCACCGACGGCGGTCAGGGCCACCGGAGCGCCGGCCGGACCGGGCATGATTTCGGAAAGCGCGATGCCGGCTCCCGGCGCAGCGGCGACGAGTCTGGCATCCAGTGTGTCGAGCGGCGTGGCCAAGGCGGCGCCGGCGGCGCAAGCGGCGATCAGGAACGTGGTCAGTCTGGTGCGTGTCATTCTGTCTCCCATAATGATTGGCGGGCATCCCTCTGTGGTCGTTGGAAGCGCTACTCTAGGACAGGGACGCGGCACGGCACACGATCGTGCGACAGAACACGGATTCGGAAGCATGAGTTGCTCATGCCGGCACATGAATCGCTCCGGCATTGCTTGCCTGGGCTTGGGTCTTTCCATTCGCCGCTTGGCCCGACCAGCCGGGGGACGTGAGCCACCGTATCTCGCGCACGACCGGCAAACAATATATTGATTTATATATTGTTAGGGCATATAATATCCTTTGGTTGAATGTCGTTTGAAGGAGGTGGCCCATGGCGCGCGATCAAAACAAGCTCGATTTACAGGAAATGCATGCCGCCGCCGCGCGAGCATGCGCGCTGCTGAAAGCTCTCGGCAACCCCGACCGCCTGCTGCTGTTGTGCCAACTGACCCAAGGTGAATTCTGCGTCAGCGAACTCGAATCCATGCTTGGCATCCAGCAGCCGACGCTCTCGCAGCAACTCGGCGTGCTGCGAGAAGAAAAGCTGGTCGATACCCGGCGCGAAGGCAAGCAGATCTACTACAGCCTCGCCAGCAAGGAGGCGACCGCCGTGTTGCAGGTCCTTTATCAACAATTTTGTATCAATCCGTGAGCTGACGATCATGAGCATCGACTGGATTCACTTCACTCCCTGGAGGGCGCTGGCCGGCGGACTGGTCATCGGCCTGGCCGCTTCAGCCTTTGTGCTTCTCAACGGCAGGATCGCCGGTATCAGCGGCATCCTCGGCGGACTGCTGCGCCCAGCGCAAGGGGACGTCGCCTGGCGCCTTGCCTTCCTGGCTGGCCTGATCGGGGCACCGCTTGTCTACGCTCTGTTTGCGCCCCTGCCCCAGGCTCGCATCGAGGCCGGCGACGGAACGCTGATCGCGGCGGGCCTGCTGGTCGGACTCGGCACCCGCTACGGCGCCGGCTGCACCAGCGGTCACGGTGTGTGCGGCCTGTCGCGCCTGTCTGTGCGCTCGCTGATTGCGACGGCTTCATTCATGGTCGCCGGTTTCGTGACGGTGTTCGTGTTGCGGCATCTGATTGCTTGAGGAGGAATAGACCATGAACATCTTAAGTGCACTGGTCGCCGGTCTGGTCTTCGGGATCGGCCTGATTGTCTCGGGAATGACGAATCCCGCCAAGGTCCAGGGCTTTCTCGACCTGGCCGGCAACTGGGATCCTTCGCTGGCTTTTGTCATGGGCGGCGCCATTCTGGTCGGACTGGTCGCATTCCGCCTGGCCGGCAAGCGCGAGCGCTCGCTGCTTGGCGAGGCGATGCGCCTGCCAACCGCCACGGCGATCGACCGCCGCCTGGTCCTGGGTAGCCTCGCATTCGGTGCCGGCTGGGGCCTGGCCGGCTTCTGCCCGGGCCCGGCGCTGGCATCTCTCGCCACCGGTGGCACCAAGGCCATGCTGTTCAGCGGCGCCATGCTTGGCGGGATGCTGGTGTTCGAGATCCTGGAGCGTCGCCTCGCCACCGGCAGTACCCACGCCGCCTGATCGGAGGCTGCCATGCTGACCTCGCTGATACTTGGGTTCGCGGTGGGTGTGATCCTGGCGCTCACCGGCGCCGGGGGCGGAATTCTCGCCGTGCCGATGCTGGTATTCGGCACCCAGATTGAAGTGGCGCAAGCCGGTCCGATCGGCCTGATGGCGGTCGGCATGGCGGCGGCGTTGGGCGCCATCCTCGGGTTGCGCGCCGGGGTAGTGCGTTATCGCGCGGCGCTCCTGGTCGCCGTGACCGGCATGCTGTTCTCTCCCGCCGGTCTATGGCTGGCGCGCCGGATCGATAACCGCTGGCTCGGCGTGCTGTTCGCGCTGGTACTGCTGTATGTGGCATACAACACCATCCGAAAGTCATACTCCACCGGCCACGCCATGGCGGACGGTCCAATGCGGCAACCGGTCTGCATCCGCGACCCTGCTGGCGGCCGCTTCGTCTGGACTCGCCCGTGCGCCCGTGCGCTCGCCCTGTCAGGGTCGATCGCCGGACTGCTGTCCGGCCTGCTGGGCGTCGGCGGCGGCTTCGTGATGGTGCCTGCACTGCAGCGCCACACCGACCTGGCAATGCAATCCGCAGTGGCAACCTCGCTGGCCGTGATTGCCCTGATCTCGACCGCCGGCGTGGTCACGAGCGCGGCCGGCGGCACGCTGGCCTGGGGCATCGCCCTGCCCTTTTCGGCCGGCGCGCTGGCCGGCATGCTGGGCGGCCGCACGCTATCGGTGCGGCTGTCCGGCCCCCACCTGCAACGCGGCTTCGCCGCCGTATCCGGTGCCGTCGCGGTCGGCATGATCGCCAAGGCATTTCTGTAATTCTCAACGCTGTCCCGGGAGCCCACCATGCATCTCAATCCGATCCAGCTGTTCGACACCGAATCCTCGACCTTCACTTACATCCTTGCCGCACCTGGAAGCCCGGAGGCGGTCATCATCGACCCCGTGGACCACCACTGGGAGCGCGATCTGCGCCACCTCGAGCGCCTCGGCCTGAAGCTGGCCTGGGTGCTCGAAACCCATGCCCATGCCGACCACATCACCTCAGCCGGCAAGCTGCGCCAACTGACTGGAGCGAAAGCCGCGGTGCCGGGCGGTTGCGGCATCGCGCCAGCCGAAACGCAGCTCAACGACGGCGATACCGTGCAGTTCGGCAGCGGCGAAACGATCGAGGTCCTGCATACCCCGGGCCACACTGCCGGCAGCATGAGCTACGTCTGGCACGGCAACGTGTTTACCGGAGACACACTGCTCATCGACGGCTGCGGCCGCACCGATTTCCAGAGCGGCAGCGCCGACGCCCTGTACGACAGCGTGACGCGCAAGCTGTATGCCTTGCCCGACGACACCCGCATATGGCCCGGACACGACTACAAAGGCCAATCGGTCTCGACGGTCGGCTGGGAAAAACGCCAYAATTCCCGCCTCGCAAACCGCAGCCGGGAAGAGTTCGTGAAACTGATGTGTGAGCTGAAACTCCCGAAGCCCAGGCTGATCGACGTTGCCGTCCCCGCCAACCAGAACCTCGGGCTGCCCCACGGCGGCTGAGGCGCCATGCGGCACGGCCCGCCGACGCGATCGTACGCTGTCCGGCGGCGGAAAGTGCTACTGTCGAATTACTCATATGGAGGAGCAGACATGGCTACAGCGCATGGATTGACCCGAAAGGAAATCGGCGCCATTCACAGCCAGCACGGCAAGTAGGATGGGCGCGCCGCCTGGCCAGGCATCGGGGCTTGCCGAGGACGAGGCCGCGAGCCGCTTGCGCGCGGAAGGTCCGAACGAACTCCCGGCATCGAAGCCGCGCAGCCTGCTGCGGCTGTTGCGCGACGTCGTCCTCGAGCCGATGTTTCTGTTGCTTGTCGCCTGCGGCGTCATCTACATGACGCTGGGCGACCTGCAGGAAGCCTTGATGCTGCTTGGTTTCGTATTCGTCGTGATGGGCATTACCTTCTTCCAGGAGCGCCGCACCGAGCGTTCGCTGGATGCCTTGCGCGACCTCTCCAGTCCACGTGCGCTGGTCTTGCGAAGCGGCCAGGCGCGCCGAGTTCCAGGCCGTGAAGTCGTGCGTGGCGACACTGTCCTGCTGGCCGAAGGCGACCGCGTGCCGGCGGACATGCGCCTGCTCGAATCGTCGTACCTGATGGTCGACGAGTCGATGCTGACCGGAGAATCGGCGCCGGTGGCCAAGCATGCGGCGCCGGCACCAGGAGCCGCCGCCGCGCTGCCAGGCGAAGAGGCATCGGGCAGCGTATTCTCGGGAACGCTGGTGACGCAAGGCACGGCGCGCGGCGAGGTTGTCGCCACTGGCGAACATAGCTCCCTGGGAAAGATCGGCAAGTCGCTCGCCTTGCTGGGCGGAGAAAGCACGCCGATCCAGGCCGAAACCGGGCATATCGTCAAGTACGTGGCCCTGGCGGGCATGGGCCTGGCGGCACTCCTCGCGCTCGCTTACGGCATGCTGCGCGGCGACTGGCTGCACGCCCTGCTGGCGGGGCTGACACTGGCGATGGCCATCATTCCCGAGGAATTGCCGGTCGTACTGACCTTGTTTCTCGGGCTCGGTGCCTGGCGCCTGTCAAGGGAACACGTATTGGCGCGCAACGTCCCGGCGGTCGAGCTGCTCGGCGCCACGACCGTGCTGTGCGTCGACAAGACAGGGACGCTGACCACCAACCACATGATCGTCCGCAAACTCTGGTGTCAGGGCGCGGAATATACGGCCGGCGGGGCGTCATCCGGCCCCTTCCCCGAAACCTTTCACAGGCTGCTGGAATACGCCGTCCTGGCAAGCCACCGGCGTGCCTTCGATCCGATGGAAACGGCCATCCTCGAAGCCGGCCAGGCACTGCTGGCCGATACCGAGCATCTGCATCGGGACTGGAAACTGGTCGACGACTACCCCTTGTCGCGCCGGATGCTGGCGATGTCCCGCGTATGGCAATCGCCCGATTCGACCAGGCGCATGATCGCGGCCAAAGGTGCCCCCGAAGCGATCGTCGACTTGTGCCACCTGGATGCGGGGCAAAGCGGGCTGATCGCCGGACAGGTGGCTCGCATGGCGGCCGGCGGCCTGCGCGTCATCGGCGTGGCAAGCGCAGTCTTTCCAGCGCAGGACCTGCCGGAAGACCAGCACGATTTCGATTTCCGCTTCCTTGGCCTGGTCGGACTGGAGGATCCGGTACGGCCAGACGTGCCCGGCGCCATCGCCGAGTGCCACGGGGCCGGCATCCGCGTCGTGATGATCACCGGAGACCACCCTGCCACCGCCCTGTCGATCGCCCGCCAGTCCGGGCTGCCCGCGGACGGCAAGCTCATGACCGGCGCCGAACTGTCCTCGATGGACGACGTGACGCTCGGTGCGCGGCTGGCGCATACCGATATCTTCTGCCGCGTGCAGCCAGAACACAAGCTGAGGCTGGTGCGGGCCTTCAGGGCCAGCGGTGAAGTGGTCGCCATGACGGGCGACGGCGTCAACGACGCACCGGCCCTGAAAGCCGCTAACATCGGCGTGGCGATGGGCGCGCGCGAAACCGACGTCGCACGCGAAGCGGCCGGCCTGGTGCTGCTGAAAGACGATTTTTCCTCGCTGGTCATGGCGGTACGCTATGGCCGTCGCATTTTCGCCAATCTGCGCAAGGCCATCGTGTTCGTGGTCGCCGTCCATGTACCGATCGTCGGCCTGTCCATCCTGCCGGTCCTGCTCGGGTGGCCACAGGTGCTGATGCCCGCCCATATCCTCTTCCTGCAGCTGATCATCGACCCGAGCTGCTCGCTGGTGTTCGAGGCCGAGGAAGCCGAGCGGGACACCATGCGCGGCAAACCCCGCCGCCCGGATGCCCGGCTGTTCGATGCCGCAATCCTGACGAGGGGACTGCTGCAGGGTGGTGGTTTGCTGGCCTTACTGTGCCTGGTCTTTGTATGGAGCGGTCATGCAACGCAATCCGACGAGATGGCCCGTGCGATGACCTTCACGGCGCTGGTGCTGTCGAACATCGGCCTCATCTATGTAAATCGCAGCTGGGACGGGCCTGCCTGGCATTCGGGCCGTGTGGCCAATCCTTACTTCAACTGGATGGCCTTGTTTGCCGTGCTGCTCCTGGCCCTGGTTCTGGCCACACCAGGCCTGGCGCGTCTCTTTTCGTTCTCCTTGCCGCCGCTCCGGATGCTGGCGGTCGCCGCCGGCAGCGCACTGCTCGGCACACTCTGGTTCGAAGCGATGAAGTCGCTGCTTCGTCATTGGCAAGCCCGTACGCTGCCGGTATCCTGAACATGCACACTCATCATCAGGAAGGCGGGCTGCAATGAGGCACAAAGAATCGCACCGGATGGAACACCTCGGCTGGCTGCGTGCAGCTGTGCTTGGAGCGAACGACGGCATGATCTCAACCGCCAGCCTGCTGGTCGGCATTGCCGCAGCCCAGGCTTCGCACGGCAGCATGCTGTTGACCGGCTTTGCCAGTCTGGTGGCCGGCAGCATGTCGATGGCCACCGGCGAATATGTCTCGGTCGCCTCGCAGGCCGATACGGAAAAGGCGGCCATCAGGCAGGAAACGGCCGAGCTGGCGCATGACGGCGAAGCAGAACACCGCGAACTGGCCGCTATCTATATGCAGCGGGGTCTGGACCAGGATCTGGCTCGTCGGGTTGCGACCCAGCTCATGGCGCATGACGCGATCGGTGCCCATACCCGCGACGAACTGGGAATCCACACGTCCACGCAGGCACGTCCGCTGCAGGCGGCGCTCGCCTCGGCCTCGAGCTTCGCCGTCGGGGCAGCGATGCCGCTGGCGATCACGGCCTTCACCCCGGCTAAGCTGCTGGTGGCCGTGCTGGTGGCGGCCACCCTGGCCGGGCTTGCCGGCCTCGGGGCGCTCGCCGCGAAGACCGGCGGCGCACCTGCCCTGCCGGCCGCGATCCGCGTCACCTGCTGGAGCGCGCTTGCGATGGGCTCGACGATTGCCATCGGCAACCTCTTCAAGGCCGGCATATGAACCGCACTGCGGAACTGTCAATCGGCCTGCTCAATTCACGATCCGCGGATAGAGCCAGGTCGCTATCAGCATCAATACCGTCAGGATGCCCAGTTGGACAAGAAAGTCGACATCCAGTCCGAACACGCTATCGGCATTCGCGATCATCAGGCGCCGCAATGCATCGACCTGGTAGGTCAAGGGATTGACGACGGCAATGCCACGCAGCCAGGGCGGCATGATACTGAGCAGATAGATAGCGTTGCTCGCGAAGAAGAGCGGCATCGTCAGTATCTGCCCTATTCCCATGAAACGCTTGCGTGTCTTGACCAGGCACGCAATGATCAGTGAAAACGTCGAGAACACGGCTGAGCCGAGCATGACCGTCGCGATGACGCCAATGCCATCCAGAATAGTGAGCCGCAATGGCACGCCCAGCAGCGCCGCCAGCAGGTAGACGACAATCGCCTGCGACACGCCACGCACGCACCGGTATTGCGGTGATGTTCATCGTCGCAGCCGGCACTAACTGGCTTGCGCCGAAGCCGACCCGGGCCATCGAACCTGGGTCGGCGGACGCTCAAGAGGAAGGCGGCATGGCGTTTTGGCCGCGGAATGCTAGTGGCGTTACATTCCTGGCTGATGCCGGGTTCGCCGGCCGCAACACCCTCTGTCTCCATACCTCCGAAGTATCGAAGCGATACCAAAACAGTGTTGGACGCCCATCACCTGCCGGAATATCGTCTCATCACCTCAGCGCATTATGCACTTTGCATATAGTGCGGACGTCGACAAAAACAAAAGGCAGCTTTGGAGCAGACAATGGAAACGAGACTGATGATCATCGGTGCGATCACGGCGGGCTACTTCGCCCTCATGTCGTATATCACCTATCGCGTGCGCCGGCACGCCAACAGCAGCGACGGCATGACCGCTGGGGGACGCAATTACCCGGCTTACCTGATCGGCGCCCTTCTGCTGTCCGAATTCATCGGCAGTTCGGTCAGCATCGGCACCGCGCAAAAAGGTTTCGAGCTGGGCATTTCCGCGGTCTGGAACCTGGTGGCGCTGGCGGTCGGCTTCCTGCTGCTGGCGCTGGTCCTGGTCCGCAAGTACAAGGAGAGCGGCAAGTCGACCATTTCCGGCATCCTGGCCGATGCCTACGGCGAGCCGATCCGCTATGCCGCCTCGGTGCTGACCATCGTCGCCCTGTCGATCGTCGCGGTCGCGCTGTACGCCGGCGGTGGCGCCGTGCTCGCCGCGGTCCTGCACATCGACAAGACCGTCGCGATCCTGCTGGTCGGCGCCATCACCGTGGCCTACGTCAGCCTCGGCGGCATGCGTTCCGTCGTCTACACCAACTTCGCCCACTCGATCATGAAGTACCTCGGCATGATCCTGGCGCTCGCGTATGCCCTCGAAGCGAGCGGCGGCATCGATACGCTGCAGGCCCGGCTGCCGGCGGCGATGTTCGATTGGACCGCGATCGGCTGGGGCCAGATCTGCGCCTGGATGATCGGCGGCATCGGCTCGATCTTCGCGACCCAGTACGTGATCCAGGCCCTGGTGAGCACCGACAACCCGGCCGTCGCCAAGCGGGCCTGCTTCTATGTGGCCTCGCTGATGATCCCGTTCGGGCTGATGGCGGCGCTGGTCGGCATGTGCAGCGCCGTGCTGTATCCGGGCGTGAAGTCGATCGACGCCTTCCCGACCCTGATCGCGCACATGCCCGCGTTCTCGGCCAGCGTCATGGTGGTGGGTCTCGCCGGTGCGCTGTTCGGCGGCATCGCCGCGACGACGCTCGCCTCGGCCACCCTGGCCATGAAGGATTTCTACGACCCGATGTTCAACAAGGAGAAGAACGACCGCAAGTCGGTGCGCTTCATCCGCATCGCAATCCTGGTGGCCGGCCTGCTGCCGCTGGTGCTGGCCCTGTCCGCCGAAAAACTGCTGATGATCGCCTTCCTCGGCAAGGCCCTGCGCGCCACCCTGGCGGTGCTGGTCCTGATGGCCTTTTACGCACCCAGCTTCGGGACGCCGCGCGGCGCCTTCATCGGCGTGATCCTGTCGGTGATCGCGACCATCGGCTGGTTCCTCGCAGGCAATCCATACGGTGTCGACAGCTCTTACCTGGCGCTGGCCGTACCTCTGCTGACCATGGGTATCAGCCATGTGTTCAAGCAGCCCCCCGCCGAGGCGCCAAAAGTGCCGGTCGGCCGGTCGACGGCTTCCCTGCCCTAGCAGTAGCGTGGCGCCGGCCCGGCAGAGCGCCCCCTCTGTCCCGGGCCCGCGGGTAAGCCGCGGCGTCCGGCGGCTTGTCCGCAAATCGCACCGAACTGTCCTTCGGCTGGGAGCACCGGCCCGGGTTGTTCGAGACGCCGAAGCGGTCCAGTTAATAGCGGGCGAGCTGCTCGCCGATTACCTTTGACAGGCCGTAATAGCCGTCCGGACGCTTCGGCATCGTCGCGTCGACCAGGTCGGTCGTCCGTTACATCCCCATCGTGTGATTGGTGCTGGCGAACACCACACGCCGCATACCCAGCTTGTGCACCGCCTCGTACAGGTCGTCGCCAACGAAGTGCGCAACCTGGCACAACCTGCCGCGCTGTTCCTGGCCCGCCTCAGCATTGCATATCGCCTCCTGCATAACAGAATTGCAGAGATGCTCATTGTTCGACTTTTTCGATCGGCCTAAATTGCTCTCTCCCGCTTTAAACAATATAAGTCCAAAGGAGACAACGTGATCGATGCCGAAAGAGGCCCTTGGAAATACCTGGTGATGTGGCTGCGCTTTTATTACGCCATCCACTTTTTAAAGTCTGGAATCAACTATGCCGTATTCGGCGTGATTCCCGATTTCAGCAAGGCTGGTGCGGTCGGGCCTTATCTGACCGAAATGAACAACATCGGTTTTTATCCATTCATCAAATACCTGGAAATCGTCCTCGGATCGATGCTGCTGTTTGATATCCTGACCCCGCTCGCGCTGGCGGTTATGGCCGGCATCGCTTTCCAGATCGCCTATCTGAATCTCTTCATTTCTCCCCACCCGCGGCAACTGTTTACGGGCACGCAGGAACTCCTGCTGTGCGGACTGCTAATTTTCTCTTATGGCAAAAGCTATGCAGGACTCCTGTGTATCAAGGCGAAGCCTCGTTTCCTGTGGTCCCGATAGACATCGATTTTCACCAACAAAGGATGCATGTCATTGGACTTCCACCACTCCGGTAGACATTTCTGACCTATGATTGGACTTCCACCACTCCGGTAGACATTTCTGACCTATGATTGGACTTCCACCACTCCGGTAGACATTTCTGACCTATGATTTGAGCATAGGAGAAATGAATGAGTACACAGCGTTACACGCCGGAATTTAAGGAAGAAGCAGTTCGCCAAGTCGTCGAGCGGGGCTACCCCGTTCCCGAGGTTGCGGCCCGGCTTGGGGTATCGGCCCATAGTTTGTACAAGTGGGTCAAGGCAGTGATGCCGACAAAAGACGAAAAACAAAGTGCAGAGCTGGTAGAAGCAAAGAGCGAGATTCTGCGGCTGCGCTCCCAGATGCGACGTCTGGAAGAGGAGCGCGATCTGCTAAAAAAAGCCGCACGGTACTTTGCCAGGGAGCCAGAGTAAAGTACCGCTTCATGAACGAACATCGGCACGAATTTTCGCTCGTGTTGATGTGCCGTGTTTTGAAAGTAGCCAGAGCCGGGTTTTATCAATGGCTGCATCAGCCGACATCGGAACGCGCCAAGGAAGATGCTCGTTTAGTTGAGGCGATCCGGCATTCATATTCGGCCAGTGGCGGCGTCTACGGCGCCAACCGCGTCTTTGGCGATCTGCGAGAAGCCGGCGAGACCTGTGGTCGAAATCGTGTGGCCCGGCTTATGCAGGCCAACAAGATCAAGGCTGTACGCGGCTACAAAGCACCCAGAAGGATTGCTGGGCGGCCTTCGATCATCGCTCCGAATCGTCTGAATCGCTAATTCACCGTCGATGCGCCTGACCAAGCCTGGGTCACCGATATCACTTACTTCCGGACATGGCAGGGCTGGCTTTACCTGGCAGTTGTGGTCGATCTATTTGCACGCAAGGTTGTTGGCTGGTCAATGAAGCCGACCTTGTCGCGCGAGCTGGCGATCGATGCTTTGCTGATGGCGGTTTGGCGGCGCAAGCCAAAGAAAGCTGTGCTGGTACATTCGGACCAAGGTAGTCAATATGGTAGCGATGACTGGCGCCGATTCTGCAAAGCCAACAATCTGGAACCGAGCATGAGCCGGCGTGGCAACTGCTGGGATAACGCTGTCGCCGAATCGTTCTTCAGCAGTTTGAAAAAGGAACGCATCCGTAAGCGCATCTACAAAACCCGGGATCTGGCCCGGGCCGACATCTTCGATTACATCGAAGTCTTTTACAATCGAACCAGGCGCCACAGTCATCTGGGCGGTGTCAGCCCAGAAGCCTTTGAACGCGCCTCAGCGTGAGGTCGGAATTTGTCTACTGAACTGGTGGAAGTCCAACCTTTGCCTGCAGGTAGGATGGCGTGAATTGCGCATCCGACAGCGGAGTCCAGCAATGTCGCGAACCAGCCTCCATGCACCGTACCCAAAGGGTTGTAATGCCGACGTTGTGGCCGCCCCTGAAACACGGCCTCGCCAGGCGCCATATGGATCGGTACGAAGTCAAGCGTTTCGCCAATCGGCGCCGGTGGAAGTTCACCAGCAAAAATTGCCTCGAAGACTTCCATACCAGATAGCCCAGCAACCTGTTCTTGGGGCGCCGAATCGGCTTTTCTCATGCGGGCACGTACTGCAGCTTCATCCTTCTCCCAACTCTCGATGATCTCATCAATCGTCATTGACTACTCCTATACGGCCTAAGCCAAAGGTTAATCGGTAGTGCGCTCGTGCACGGACGTGCTCGTTGTCCCGGACGGGCTCAGTGTAGCGAGGATCTTTTCGCGGCAGACCGACAGGATTTCGTCTGCAAGAGGCGAGTCGTCTGGACAGGCGCGCGACATGACTATGGCGCCTACTGCATGCGCCAGTATGTCGAGAGATCTGGCTCGTGCCTGGACCGCTTCTGCATCATCTACCGACTCGTGCCCAGGATTGAGCGCCGCCAGCAGGCTCTCGATGCCCGCTGCAAACGTGGCCCGGACTTCTTCCGGCTGACGTGCTGCATCTCCACCCAAAGCTGCCATCGTGCAACCGGATGCTCGAGAGTCGCGGTGTTCACGCGAGATATAACGCCGCACGAATTTCGGCGTGTCAATCCCTGCGGTCAGTGCTGCGGTTTGTGCGATGCCGCAGGCCGCCGCTTCCGCCATCAGGTCGGACTTGGAGCGGAATTGCTTATAGAAGCCGCCATGGGTGAAGCCAGCAGCGGCCATGAGATCGGAAACGCCAACCCCATCGTAGCCGCGCTCTCGAAACAGCGTCGATGCCGTTTCGACCACGTGTGCTCGGTTGGCCTGTGCCTGTGCTTTTGTGACTTTCATTTCTCGTCCACAGTTGATGTAGTCCTGCAAGAAGTCCTGATTATACATTGATGATGATCGTAATCAAACCCTTGACACGTTTGATTATGGTCGTCATCATTGATGCAGTTTCCTACTYGAAGGTGATACGACATGACCGAGAAGACGCTTTTTCAACCATACACTCTGGGCCGCGTGACGCTGGCTAACCGCATCGTCATGGGGCCGCTCACACGCAATCGAGCAAGCACCGGGCTAGTGCCTAGCGAACTGGCTGCGACCTATTACGCCCAGCGCGCTTCGGCTGGTTTGATTGTTACCGAGGCGACCCAAGTGTCAGCCCAGGCTCAGGGCTATCAGGACACTCCGGGCCTGTACACAGCCGAGCAAATAGCGGGTTGGCGCAAGGTCACCGCTGCTGTACATGCGAAGGGTGGCCGCATTTTCGTTCAGCTTTGGCATGTGGGCCGTGTTTCACACGTCGACGTCCAGCCTGGAGGCCTTGCACCGGTCGCGCCTTCGGCGATCCGCGCAGCGACGAAGACCTTTGTCAACAATGGATTTGCTGACGTTTCCGAGCCACGAGCGCTCGACATCGGCGAGTTGCCAGGCATTGTCAGCGACTTCCGCCAGGCTGCGGCCAACGCCATTGCCGCTGGATTCGATGGTGTGGAAATCCACGGCGCCAACGGCTATCTGCTGGAGCAGTTCATCAAGGACGGGGCTAACCAGCGTACCGACGCCTACGGAGGTTCGATAGAGAACCGTGCGCGCTTGCTACTGGAAGTTGTCACCGCAGTGGCCGATGAAATCGGTACTGATCGCACGGGTGTACGGATCTCCCCTGTGTCACCGGCAAACGGCATCTCCTGCAGCAATCCGCAGCCACAGTACAACTACATCACTGAGCAACTCAGCGCGCTGGGCATTGTTTATCTGCACGTGGTTGAAGGTGCAACCGGAGGCCCGCGCGATGTCGCCCCATTCGACTACGACGCGCTGCGCACCCGGTTCAAGCAGACCTATCTGGCTAATAACGGCTACAACCTGGAATTCGCGACCACTGCGCTCAATGAGGGGAAAGCCGACCTGTTTGCTTTCGGGCGCCCATTCATCAGCAATCCGGATCTGGTCGAGCGCTTGAAGACCGGCGCACCGCTGGCGCAATTGAACCCGGCCACGCTGTACGGCGGTGGAGCCGCCGGCTATACCGATTACCCGGCGGTCGCCAGCTGATGTCTTCTTTACTCTAAGGAACGAGGTTCACATGACTATTCATACTCATCTCACGGCGCCTACGCAGTTTGTCAATGCGAACGGCGTCAGCTTTGCTTATCGGCGTTTTGGCGCGGGTACTGGAACACCGCTGGTGTTTCTTCAGCACTTCCGTGGTGGCATGGACAACTGGGACCCGCTCGTTACCAACGGCCTGGCCAAGGGGCGTCCGGTCATCCTGGTTAACTATGCGGGCGTGGCCAGTTCCGGCGGCGAGCCGGACACCACCATCGCCGGCATGGCCGACGGTATCGCCAACTTCGTTCAAGCGCTGGGCGTGCCCCTGGTGGATGTGCTCGGCTTCTCGATCGGTGGCTTCGTCGCCCAAAGTCTTACGCATCGCTACCCTGAACTCGTCCGCCGGCTTGTCCTGGTCGGTACTGGACCGCGCAACGGGGAATTCAAATCTGATGCGAACGTGATGCAGGTCGCGGGCAGGCCAGTGCCTGCCTTAGAAGATTTTCTATATCTGTTCTTCGCACCGTCAGAAGCCAGTCAAGAAGCAGGTCGGGCATTCTGGAAACGCCGGACTGAGCGCCAGGACGCCGATCCGCCTTCATCCGTCGAGGTCTTGAAGGGCCAGGTCGCTGCCATCATGGAGTGGGCTGAGCCGCAGGGCGAGCGATACGCCTACTTGAAGGAAATCTCGCAGCCGACCTTGGTGGTTAACGGCCACAACGACATCATGGTGCCAACCATCAATTCGTTCACGCTTCAGCAGCATATGCCGAACGCGCAGCTGATCTTATATCCAGATTCAGGGCACGGTTCCCAGTTCCAGTATCCAGAACTGTTTGTTACCCACACCGAAATGTTCCTGGACTCCGCGGACGCCCCGTCCTGATTCGCCCTTGATGGCAGCGCACTCTACCGGTGCGCCAAAAGCTGATGCAGTTTCGTCGGCCTCAATATTTGCTTGTAACGGAAAGATTTTATGACCACGCTTCCAACTGTAATCATCACCGGTGCCTCCAGCGGTATTGGCGCCACCTACGCCGAACGCTTTGCTCGCCGTGGCCACGACCTGCTGCTTGTCGCGCGCGACAAGGCGCGTCTGGAAATTCTGGCATCGCGCCTGCGCGAGGAAAGCGGTGTAGCGGTCGAGGTGTTGCAAGCTGACCTGACCTACCCCGCAGACCTGGCTGCACTCGAAACTCGCCTGCGCGACGACGCTCGCATTGGAATCCTCATCAACAACGCCGGCATGGGTCAGCCAGGTAAATTTGCAGAGCAGACTTCTGACAGTATCGAACGCCTGATTTCGCTCAACACCACGGCGGTTACGAGGCTCGCAGCGGCAGTCGCGCCCCGCTTTGTGCAGTCCGGTACTGGCGCTATCGTCAATATTGGCTCGGTTGTGGGTTTCGCACCCGAGTTGGGAATGTCAATCTACGGCGCTACCAAGGCCTTTGTGCTGTTCCTTTCACAGGGACTGCATCTGGAATTGTCACCCCAAGGGGTCTACGTGCAAGCGGTGCTTCCAGCGGCGACGCGCACGGAGATATGGGCGCGTGCGGGCATCGACATCAATACACTTCCCGATGCGATGGACGTTGATGAACTGGTCGATGCCGCGCTTGTCGGCTTCGACCGCAGAGAATTGATAACGATTCCGCCACTCCATGTCGCCGCCCGTTGGGATGCGCTGGACGGTGCGCGTCAAGCGCTGCTTACGGACATTCGACAAGCACACGCGGCTGAGCGTTATCGCACACCGGTCTAAGTACTCGACCGGAAATAAATGTGAATTTTGGCAAACAGAACCGGTGCGGTGCAAGGCGGCGAGCGCGCCGGTTATGGCAGCCAAAAACGCATTTATTTTTGGGTGAGTACTTAAGAAGGTGTCGACAAAATCAAACCCAATAAGCGAGTGTATTGGGCAGCGTACGTGCTTCGGCTAGCCATACCCAAGCGGCCGAGATATCCAGCTTGCGGTCGTGATGCATTACCGTAACGCATAGACGACCTGTAGGCCGTCTACATGTGCGGTGCACCGCAAATTCCATGCGGTTTGCAACCCAGGTCAACAGCGAGTGAAACGCTGTCCTACTGGGAGAATTTGGAGGCGAGGACGGGAGTCGAACCCGTCTAGACGGCTTTGCAGGCCGCTGCATAACCGCTTTGCTACCTCGCCCGAGGAGACTTGACGATGCTGGCATGGCGGGTTATCGAACCACATCAGCACGGGAAGAAGGACTTCCCTGAATCTGGAGCGGGAGAAGAGTCTCGAACTCTCGACCTCAACCTTGGCAAGGTTGCGCTCTACCAACTGAGCTACTCCCGCTTAGGAGTTGTTTACTGCACCGGACGACATCACTGGAGCGGGAGAAGAGTCTCGAACTCTCGACCTCAACCTTGGCAAGGTTGCGCTCTACCAACTGAGCTACTCCCGCTTAGGAGTTCATCACGATTACTACGGTAAGCCTTTTGGAGCGGGAGAAGAGTCTCGAACTCTCGACCTCAACCTTGGCAAGGTTGCGCTCTACCAACTGAGCTACTCCCGCATTGGAGTCTTACTTACTGCCTGGTACTGCCTGTCGCTGCCCCAGCTTGAACTGGAGCGGGAGAAGAGTCTCGAACTCTCGACCTCAACCTTGGCAAGGTTGCGCTCTACCAACTGAGCTACTCCCGCGTCGCTGGAAACTACGATTATAACTTATTGCATTCTACGCTAGCAAACTTTGGAGCGGGAGAAGAGTCTCGAACTCTCGACCTCAACCTTGGCAAGGTTGCGCTCTACCAACTGAGCTACTCCCGCTTCGTTTCGTTTGCTGCAATGTCTCGCAACAGGCAGGCATTATAGAGATGCTGAGCTATGTGTCAAGGATGGCTCAGTAGAAATCTTATGCGGCGCCCGATTTTTCCTTGATCAGCGGCCAGGCGCGGCGCAGATAGTAGAACATCGACCAGACCGTCAGTACGCCCGCGATCCACAGCAGGATCTCGCCGGCCAGGTGGGTGTCGTAGCTGACGAACAGCGGATCGTGGAACAGCAGCAGCGGGATCGCGACCATCTGGGCAGCGGTCTTGATCTTGCCGAGCGAGCTGACGGCCACCGACTTGCGGGCGCCGATCTCGGCCATCCATTCGCGCAGCGCCGAAATGGTGATCTCGCGGCCGATGATGATGAAGGCGATGATGGCGTTGACCCGGCCCAGCTCCACCAGCACCAGCAGCGCGCCGGCCACCATCAGCTTGTCCGCGACCGGGTCGAGGAAGGCGCCGAAGGCCGAGGTCTGGTTCCAGCGCCGGGCCAGGTAACCGTCGAACCAGTCGGTGATGGCGGCGACGATGAAGACCAGGGTGGCGGCCAGGTTGCGCTCGGCAACGGGCAGCCAGTGCGTGGGCAGGAAGTAGACGCCGACGACCAGCGGGATGAGTGCGACGCGTAACCAGGTCAGGAGAATCGGGATGTTAAAAGGCATAAAACGCATTCTGTGGGATGGCGCCGCTAGTCTACATGGCTCTTGCCTTTTGAACCAGTTCAACTCATCCTTATGGACGAGCGGCGCCCTCCCCGTTCAGTGCAACTGCCTGTAAATCTCTTCCGCCAAAGTACTCGAGATCCCCTCCACCGACATCAGATCCTCGACGCTGGCGTCGATCACGCCGCGCAGGCCGCCGAAGCGGGCCAGCAGCTTCTGGCGGCGCTTGGCGCCGATGCCTTCAATTTCCTCCAGACGCGACGCCTGGCGGGCCTTGGCGCGCTTGGCGCGCATGCCGGTGATGGCAAAGCGGTGGGCTTCGTCGCGGATCATCGCGACCAGCATCAGCGCCGCCGATTCCTTGCCCAGCTCCTGCGGGGCGCGGCCGTCGGCGAAGATCAGGGTCTCGAGGCCGACGCGGCGGCCCTCCCCTTTCGCTACGCCGACGATGCTGCCGACGTCCAGGCCCAGCTCGGAGAACACCTGACGCGCCATCTCGACCTGGCCCTTGCCGCCGTCGATCAGGGCGATGTCGGGCATCACGCCGTCGCCGCCCGCGACCTTCTCGTAGCGCCGCATCAGGACCTGGCGCATGGCGGCGTAATCGTCGCCGGGCGTGATGTCGCTGATGTTGTAGCGCCGGTATTCGCCGTTCTGCATCTGGTGATGGTGGAAGACCACGCAGGATGCCTGGGTCGCTTCGCCGGCCGTGTGGCTGATGTCGAAGCACTCGATGCGCAGGGTATCCAGCTCCTCGGCCTCGAGTCCCAGCACCTCGGCCAGCGCGCGCGTGCGGGCCTGCTGCGAGCCTTGTTCGGACAGCAGGCGCGCCAGCGAGATCTCGGCGTTCTTCTGCGCGAGCTCCAGCCACTGGCGGCGCTGCCCCTGGGGCTGGAACACCAGGTTGATGCGGTGGCCGCACTGCTCGGTCAGCGCATTGATCAGCTCCGGCATGTCGAAAAAGGTGTTGAGGATGAAGGTGCCGGGGATGAACTTGTCGCCGTAGTGCTGGGCCAGGAAGGCTGCCAGCACCTCGATCTCGATCGAACTCTCTTCCAGCGCTTCGCCGACCTGGGTCGGGAAGTAGGCGCGGTCGCCGAGGTGGCGGCCGCCGCGCACCATCGCCAGGTTGACGCAGGCGCGGCCGCCCTGCACCACCACCGCGATGATGTCGACGTCGGCGTCGCCGGTGGTCTCCATGCTCTGGGCGTGCAGCACCTTCGACAGTGCCTGGATCTGGTTGCGCACCGCTGCCGCCTGCTCGAACTTCAGGTCCTCGGCAAAGGCCAGCATCTTCGCGTTCAGGTCTTCCAGCACCTCGGTCTGGCGTCCGCGCAGGAACTTGGCGGCATTGTCGACGTCGCGGCGGTAATCCTCGGGCGCGATCAAATCGACGCAGGGGCCGCTGCAGCGGCCGATCTGGTGCAGCAGGCAGGGCCGCGTGCGGTTGTGGAAGACGCTGTCCTCGCAGGTGCGCAGCTTGAATACCTTCTGCAGCAGCTGCATCGATTCCTTGACCGCCCAGGCGCTCGGGAAGGGACCGAAATACTGGTTCTTCTTGTCCAGCGCGCCGCGGTAATAGGCCATGCGCGGGGCGTCGCCGCCGCTGATCTTCAGGTAGGGGTAGGACTTGTCGTCCCTGAACAGGATGTTGTAGCGCGGCTTGAGGGTCTTGATCAGGTTGTTTTCCAGGATCAGGGCCTCGGCCTCGCTGTGCGTGACGGTGGTCTCCAGGCGTGCGATCTGCGAGACCATCATCGCGATGCGCGGGCTCGACAAATTCTTCTGGAAGTAGCTCGACACGCGGTTCTTCAGGTTGCGCGCCTTGCCGACGTAGAGGACCTTGTCCTCGGCGTCGAAGTAGCGGTACACGCCCGGCAGGCCGGGCAGCCTGGCGACCGTCGCCAGCACCTGTTCGCGGGTCTCGGCCGTGGGACGGGCGCCGCCCTGCGCATCCTTGCTGATGGTGGCGTTGAGTTCTTCCTTCATCGCCTGCCAGGCGTCCGGACGGGCGCGCGGCGATCCTTCCGGCTGGCCTTCGGCCCTGGCGCGATTCTTCGCGGCGCGGGCGCGCTTTGTCGGCTCTGCGGGCTCGGCCGGCAGGACCGGCATGGCGGCGCCGCCCGCGGCCACGTAAGCGGCCGGGGCCTCATGGATTTCATGAGGAACTTCCGGAGCGGCCGGCAGATCCGGCTGCTCATTTGAGCGAACTTCCTTGGTCACTTGAGTCCTACTTGTTTGAGTCTGGCTCCGGCGCCTGGGTCACGATCACGAAGGCGACGCCATAGTCGGCTTCGTCGCTGATCGTCACCTGCGCCGTGAGGCGGTGTTCCCGCATGAATTCCTCGAGCGCCCCGCTGCAGACGATGACCGGCTTGCCGCTGGGCGCATTGAGCATCTGGGCCGAGCGCCAGGTCATGGGCATGCGCATGCCCAGCCCGATCGCCTTCGAGAACGCCTCCTTGGCCGAAAAGCGCGTGGCCAGGAAGCGCAGCCCGCGCGTTTCGTTCTTCGCGCGGCGGGCCTGGTATTTCAGCATTTCCTGCGGTCCGAGGATCTTCGCGGCGAAGCGGTCGCCGTTGCGCGCGAGGGCAGCCTCGATGCGCGAGATCTGGACGATGTCGGTACCGATCCCGTAGATCATGGGCGCGCCTCCCTCAGGTCTCCGTCGACGGATTGCCGAGGGCGACGCCGAGGCGCGCATCGACCATGATCGCCTTCATCTCGCGCACCGCGTGCTCCCAGCCGACGAAGACGGCGTGGGCGACGATCGCGTGGCCGATGTTCAGCTCGTGGATCTCGGGGATGGCGGCGATCGGCTGCACGTTCGTGTAGTGCAGGCCGTGGCCGGCGTTCACGCGCAGGCCGTGCATCACGCCGGCGCGCACGCCCAGCTTGATGCGGGCCAGTTCGCGCGCGATCTCTTCTTCGTCCTCGGCCTCGGCATAGCGCCCGGTGTGGAGCTCGATCACCGGTGCGCCGACTGCCGCCGCGGCCGCGATCTGCTGTTCGTCGGCGTCGATGAACAGCGAGACGCGGATGCCCTCGCCGGCCAGCTGCTTCACGGCGCTTTCCACTTCCTTGTAGTAGCGGATCACGTCCAGGCCGCCCTCGGTGGTGACTTCCTCGCGCCGTTCCGGCACCAGGCAGACGTCCTGGGGACGGACCTGGCAGGCGAAGTCGATCATCTCCCGGGTGACGGCCGCTTCGAGGTTCATGCGGGTCAGCAGCTGCGGGCGGATCGCCAGCACGTCGGCATCCTTGATGTGGCGGCGGTCCTCGCGCAGGTGCAGCGTGATCAGGTCGGCGCCGGCCTGTTCGGCCAGCAGGGCCGCGCGCAGCGGATCCGGATAGACGGTGCCACGCGCGTTGCGGACGGTGGCGACGTGGTCGATGTTCACGCCGAGGTCGATGACCTGGCCTTTCGGTTGCAGGAAGCTCATGTTTTTCTTAAAGCTGCATCAAGTCGATTAATATCTGGCGCGTGTTGAGAGGTGCGCCACCCAGGTGGTAGGCCAGCAGGAAGCGCATCAGCTGCTTGCTTTGCGCCTGCGTCTGCGGATCGCCGTAGTGTTCGTTTTCCATGTCGATCAGGGTCTTGCCGGTCACGACGGGCCAGGTATCGCCCATCCGCGCCACCCGCGGGCCGCGCTCGGGATCGACCACGTAGAGCTCACCCGCTTCGACCCGTGCGCGGGTACCGGTGTCGCGGGTCAGGTCGGCGGCGACCCCGGTCTCCTTAAGTAAGGCCCTTTCGAACTTTCGCAAGACGATCTGCGCAGGTTCATTGTGCGCCAATTCGTTGAGCGTCGCCACGTAATGGTCGAACAGCTTCGGATGCGGATCGTCGCGCGCCAGCAGTTTCACCAGCAGCTCGTTCAGGTAAAAGCCGCACAGCAGCGCGGTCTTTTCGATCGGCAGCATGCCGCCGACCCAGTCGGCGTCGATCAGGGTGCGCAGCTCGGACTTGCCGGAAAAGGAGATCGACAGCGGCTGGAAGGTCTGCAGCACGCCGCGCAGCTTGGACAGCGGCCGCTTGGCGCCCTTCGCGACCACGCCGATACGCCCATGGTCGCGCGTGAACATGTCGACGATGAGGCTGGTTTCCTTGTAGGGATAGCTGTGCAGCACGAAGCCCGGCTGGCCCAGCACGCGGCTGTCGCGGGCCGGGGTGCGCCGGCGTTCGGGCTTCGGGGCCGGGGCCGGGGCCGGTATGGGCGCAGCTGCGGGTACGGACGCCGGCACGGGATTCGGCAAGGGCGCGACGGGCGTCACGGCGTAGGGCGCCGCAACTTCCTGCGCCTGCTCGGGGCTGTCCTTGCTCGGGTCGTCCTGGCCGGCCATGCGGTGGGAGGAGGCTTTACTCGTAGCCGTAGGCGCGCAGGCCGGCTTCGTTGTCGGCCCAGCCGGATTTCACCTTGACCCAGATTTCCAGGTAGACGGGGCCGCCGAACAGTTTTTCCATGTCCAGGCGCGACTGGGTCGAGATTTCCTTCAGGCGCGCACCCTTGTTACCGATGATCATGGACTTGTGCGTGTCGCGCTCGACCAGGATGGCGGCGAAGATGCGGCGGAGGTTGCCTTCCTGCTCGAATTGCTCGATCAGCACGGTGCTGGTATAGGGCAGTTCGTCGCCCAGCAGGCGGAACACCTTTTCGCGGACGATCTCGGCTGCCAGGAATTTCTCGCTGCGGTCGGTGATGTCGTCCGGGCCGAATACCGGCGGGTTCTGCGGCAGGTGGCGCTTGATCTCTTTTTCCAGCGCGTCGACCTGGAAGCGGAGTTTGGCCGAGACCGGCACCACGGCCGTGAAGTCGTGCAGGCCGGCCACTTTGGCGGCGAACGGCATCAGCTCGGCCTTGTCCTTCATGCGGTCGGACTTGTTGATCACCAGGATCACCGGCACGTTCTTCGGCAGCAGGTCGACCACCTGCTGGTCGGCCGGACCGAAGGTGCCGGCTTCGACCAGGAACAGGATCACGTCGGACGCGGTAAGCGTGTTCGAGACGGTCTTGTTGAGGGTCTTGTTCAGCGCGTTCGCGTGGCGGGTCTGGAAGCCCGGGGTGTCGACGTAGATGAACTGGGCGTCGTCGCGGGTCTGCACGCCGGTGATGCGGTGGCGGGTGGTCTGGGCCTTGCGCGAAGTGATCGAGACTTTCGCGCCGATCAGCACGTTCATCAGGGTCGACTTGCCGACGTTGGGGCGGCCGACGATGGCGATGTAGCCGCAACGGAAGTCCGCTGGAATGTCTCCCTGCGCGCTGCCGTCCTGATGGTTGTCGCCTGGGGTGGTCTCGATGTTCATGCTGCTGTTTTCCTGGTTGATGCGTTCAAGTCTGGGGCTGGTCCTGGGCGGCGGCCTGCTCGGCGCTCTGGTCCGTGGCAATGCCGGCCAGCTTCAGCTGGGCCGAACGCGGGCGGCTCTTGCGGGCGCCGCCGGGATTCTTCTGTGCCGCCTGTTCGGCGACCTCGAGCGCAAGGCGCGCCGCCGCCTGCTCGCCGGCACGGCGGCTGCCGCCGCGGCCGAACACCTGGATGCCGAGCTTGGGCACCAGGCATTCGATCTCGAATTCCTGGCTGTGGGCGGCGCCATGGGTCGCCACCACGTTATAGGTCGGCAGCGAAATCTTTTTACTCTGCAGGAATTCCTGCAGCAGGGTCTTGGCATCCTTGCCGAGGGTACGCGGGTCGACCGAGTCCAGCAGCGGGATGTAGAAGGCGCGGATCACGTCGCGCGCACTGTCGARGCCGCTGTCCAGGAAGATCGCGCCCAGCAGGGCTTCCAGGGTGTCGGCCAGGATCGAGGGGCGGCGGAAACCGCCGGACTTCAGTTCGCCCTCGCCCAGGCGCAGGAATTGCGACAGTTCGATCTTCTGGGCGATCTCGTACAGCGATTGCTGCTTGACCAGGTTGGCGCGCAGGCGCGACAGGTCGCCTTCGGGCAGATCCTTGAAACGCTCGTACAGGACCGAGGCGACCACGCAGTTGAGGATGGAATCTCCGAGAAACTCGAGGCGTTCGTTATGCAGGCTGCTGTGGCTACGGTGGGTCAGCGCCTGCTGGAGCAGGCTGGGGTCCCGGAAGCTGTAACCGAGGCGAGTTTGCAATAACTGAAGATTCATTGTCGTTTCATTATGCTAGGTCCGGGCAATCCATCCGGTGGCGGACCGGACCGATGCCCGCGCCCTGCCCGGCTTGTTACTTGGCGGCCGTGTCAGCCTTGGCTGCCACCTCGCCGCTCGGATCGGTGGTGCCGGCAAAGTCGATGAGAAGACTGACGTTGCCGGCCAGCGGAATCCGTTTCTCGTAGGCGAAGCTGACTTCCGCCTGGCCGTTGTCGCGGGTGATCACCAGGTCACGGCTGGAGATCGCCGTGATGCTGTTGATTTCCGCATTCCGTTCGAATGCCTGCTGCATCTCGCGGTTGCCGTTACCGGCCGCCTTGGCCTGCACGATGGCGTTCTTGATCGAACGGTATTCGGCCCAGGCCGGGAATACCTTCATCGCCACCAGCGCGATGGCGCCCAGCACCACCAGCACCACGATCAGGCCGGACAGCGATACGCCGGCCTCCCTACCCATTCCAGCTTGTCGCATCTGCGCTCCCGCTTGTCAGTGGATACCGCCGATGCGCTTCGGGTTACTGAAGTTCATCCAAACAAACACAGCCTTGCCGACGATGTTCTTGTCCGGCACGAAGCCCCAGTAGCGGCTGTCTGCGCTGTTGTCGCGGTTATCGCCCATCATGAAATAATTGCCCTCTGGCACGATACACGTAAATTTATCGTAGGAATAGGTGCAATTTTCGTGATGCGGGAAGTCCGGATCGACCGCAGCCAGGTTAATCGTGCGCTGCCCTTCCATGTTCAGGATGCGGTGCGGCGCGTTCGACAGCTTCTCCAGGAGCTGCTTGTGGTACACGGGGCGCTCGTCGTCGAGGTAGTCGTCCATGGGTTCGTACTGGACGGGAACACCATTCACGGTCAGGCGCTTGTTCTCGTAGGTGATTTTATCACCCGGCACGCCGATGACGCGCTTGATGTAGTCCTGGCTCATGTCTTTCGGGTACTTGAACACCATGACGTCGCCGCGCTGCGGGTTGCCGACGTCGATGATCTTCTTGTTGACCACCGGCAGGCGGATGCCGTAGTCGAACTTGTTCACCAGGATCAGGTCGCCCACCAGCAGGGTCGGCACCATCGACGAGGACGGGATCTTGAAGGGCTCGAACAGGAAGGAGCGCAGGAAGAAGACCAGGGCGATGACCGGGAAGAAACTGCCCGAGTACTCGACCCAGGTCGGCTGGCGCAGGATGGATGCTTCCAGCGCCGCGCGGTTGCCGCTGTCGACCTTGATGCCGTCGGCGGTCAGCTTGGCGCGGTGGGCGTCGTACTCGGCCAGGGCGGCGTCGGCTTTCGCCCGGCGCTGCTTGGACAGCACGAAGATGTCGAGGAACCAGATGACGCCCGTGACCACCATGGCCACGAACAGGATCAGTGCAAAATTTCCGAGGATCGGTTGCAGATTCATCGTTTGTTATTCTTTCGTGCTTATTTGTCTTCGACCTGGAGGATGGCCAGGAAGGCTTCCTGCGGAATCTCCACCGAGCCGACCTGCTTCATGCGCTTCTTGCCCGCCTTCTGCTTCTCGAGCAGCTTCTTCTTGCGGCTGATGTCGCCGCCGTAGCACTTGGCCAGCACGTTCTTGCGCAAGGCCTTGACGTTCTCGCGCGAGATGATGGTTGCGCCGATCGCCGCCTGGATCGCCACGTCGAACATCTGGCGCGGGATCAGTTCGCGCATCTTGGCAGCCACCTGGCGGCCGCGGTAAGGCGCGTTGGCACGGTGCACGATGATGGCCAGCGCGTCGACCTTCTCGCTGTTGATCAGCATGTCGACCTTGACCACGTCGGCGGCACGGTATTCCTTGAACTCGTAGTCCATCGAGGCGTAGCCGCGCGAGGTCGACTTCAGGCGATCGAAGAAGTCCAGCACGATCTCGGCCATCGGGATTTCATAGTGCAGCTTGACCTGGCGGCCGTGGTAGGCCATGTCCATCTGGACGCCGCGCTTGCCGTTACACAGGGTCATCACCGAGCCCACGTACTCCTGCGGCATGTAGAGGTTGACGTCGACGATCGGCTCGCGCACTTCGTTGATCTTCGACGGCTCCGGCATCTTCGACGGATTGTCGACGCGGATGACCGAACCGTCGCGCATCTCGACCTCGTACACCACGGTCGGCGCCGTCGTGATCAGGTCCATGTCGAATTCGCGCTCCAGGCGCTCCTGCACGATTTCCATGTGCAGCAKGCCCWGGAAGCCGCARCGGAAGCCGAAGCCCAGCGCCTGCGACACTTCCGGCTCGTACATCAGGGCGGCGTCGTTCAGCTTCAGCTTTTCCAGCGAGTCGCGCAGCGCGTCGTACTGGTTGGCTTCGACCGGGAACAGGCCGGCGAACACCTGCGGCTGGACTTCCTTGAAGCCCGGCAGCGGCGCCGGGGCCGGCTTGGCAGCATGGGTCACGGTGTCGCCCACCTTGGCGGCGGTCAGTTCCTTGATGCCGGCGATGATGRAGCCCACCTGGCCGGCCGATAGTTCCGGCAGCGAGACCGAACGCGGCGTGAATACGCCGATGTTCTCGACCAGGTTCACCGATTCGGTTGCCATCAGCAAGATCTTTTCCTTCGGACGCAGGGTGACGTTGACCACCCGCACCAGCATCACGACGCCGACGTACGGGTCGTACCAGGAGTCGACGATCAGGGCTTGCAGCGGCGCGTCCGGATCGCCTTCCGGCGGCGGCACTTTCGCAATCAGGGTTTCCAGCACGTCTTCCACGCCCAGGCCGGTCTTGGCCGAGCAGGTGGTGGCGTCGGACGCGTCGATACCGATCACGTCCTCGATTTCCTTCTTGGCATTGTCCGGATCGGCGTGCGGCAGGTCGATCTTGTTCAGGATCGGCACGACTTCCACGCCCAGGTCGAGCGCGGTGTAGCAGTTGGCCACGGTCTGGGCTTCCACGCCCTGGCTCGCGTCGACCACCAGCAGCGCGCCTTCGCAGGCCGACAGCGAGCGCGAGACTTCATACGAGAAGTCGACGTGGCCCGGGGTGTCGATCAGGTTAAGGTTATAGGTCTGGCCATCGCGCGCCTTGTACTGCAGCGCCGCGGTCTGGGCCTTGATGGTGATGCCGCGCTCGCGCTCCAGGTCCATCGAGTCGAGAACCTGCGCGTCCATCTCACGTTCCGACAGGCCGCCGCACAGCTGGATGATGCGGTCCGCCAGCGTCGATTTGCCGTGATCGATGTGGGCGATGATGGAAAAGTTACGTATGTTTTTCATTAACAAACTCAAGACCAAAAAGAGCGGCACGCAATCGTGCGCGGCAATACGAAAAAAGCGCTTCGTCGGGGTTTCTTTGCCGTCCCCGGGCGAGCGCTTTCATCAAGCGGAGAATCCAAGCCGTGCATTTTACCGGATTTCAGGTCAGAAAGCCCGGTTTCTGGGGGGATGGCTCCCACTTCCGGGGCGACGCCATCCCATATGGGGACGTCAGGCGGCCTGCACCAGCCCCAGGTGGCGCCGCAGGGCGGCTTCGTCGAGGAAGTAATGGCAGATCTCGGGGCCGGCGGGATCGCCGCCGAACAGCACCGGCACCAGCTCGTCGAAGCGCTCGACCAGGGCCGGATCGGCATCGACGTCGATCACGTCCACGCTGCAGGCCAGGCCCTCGCGCGCCATGAAGGCGCGCAGGGCGTTCAGCAGGTCTTCGCACAGGTGACAGTAACTGCGCGAGTACAGGGTGAAGCGGAAGGTCTCTGCCATGTTTCCTTACTGCCGCGGCTTGATCACGACGTAGCTGGTGGCGTTGTCGCGCCGCACCAGCAGGGCGACGGGCTTCTTCGGGTCCAGCTTGGCCACCAGGCCGTTGAACTGGGCCGCGGTGCTGACCTCGGCATTATTGATCTGCAGGATCAGGTCGCCCGGCTGGATGCCGGCGGTGGCGGCGCGGCCGTCGGCAAAGTCGACCAGCACGCCCGACTCGAGCTTGAGCTCGCGCTTCTGGGCCGCGCTCAGGTCGGACACCTGCAGCCCCAGCGCATTGGTCGACTGGTCCGGCGCTTTCTTTTTCGGCTGGACCTTGGCGTTGGCCGCCTGCTCGTCCTGCAGCTCGACGATGGTGACCGGCAGCTCGATCTGGCTGCCGCGGCGCCAGACGGTGACGGTGGCGCGGCTGCCGACCGTGCTGCCGCCGACCTGGCGCGGCAGGTCCGAACTCTTCTCGATGTCCTTGCCGTTGAATTTCAGGATGATGTCGCCAACCTTGATGCCGCCCTTCTCGGCCGGACCGCCCGGCTCGACCATGGCGACCTCGGCGCCGCGCGCGCGGCCCAGGCCCAGCGATTCCGCGACGTCGCGCGTGACCTCGCTGATCTRCACGCCCAGGCGTCCGCGCGTGACCTTGCCGGTTTTCTTGATCTGGTCCGCGACCCGCATCACCTCGTCGATCGGCACCGCGAAGGAGATGCCGTTATAGGCGCCGGACAGGGTCGCGATCTGCGAGTTGATGCCGATGACCTCGCCGCGCATATTGATCAGCGGGCCGCCCGAGTTGCCCGGATTGACGGCGACGTCGCTCTGGATCAGCGGCAGGTACTCGCCGGTATCGCGGGCCTTGGCCGAGATGATGCCGGCGGTGACGGTATTCTCCAGGTTGAAGGGCGAACCGATCGCGATCACCCATTCGCCGACCCGGATCCGGTTCGAGTCGCCGATCCGCAGCGACGGCAGGTTGCGCGCATCGACCTTCAGCAGGGCGACGTCGCTGCGCTTGTCGGCGCCCAGCACCTTGGCCTTGAACTCGCGGCGGTCGGTCAGGGTGACCGTGACCTCGTCCGCACCCTCGACCACGTGGGCATTCGTCATCACATAGCCGTCGTCCGAGACGATGAAGCCGGAGCCGACGCCGCGCTGGACCTCCTCTTCCTGGGGCTGCTGCGGGCTGCTGCGTCCGCCACGTCCGCGCGGCGGGATCTGGCCGCCGAAGAAGCGGCGCAGGAATTCCTGCATCTCCTCGTCCGGTCCGCCCTGGCCGAGGCGCACGCGCTCGGTGGTGCGGATATTGACGACCGCCGGGCCGACCTTGTCGACCAGGTCGCTGAAATCGGGCAGGCCGGTGACGGGAGGGGTGACGACGGGCGCTGCGGCGGCAGCGGCGGCCTGGACGGCCGGAGAGAACATCAGACTCGCGCCCACAAACATGAGGGCCGACAGGATCGTGCTTCCAGTTTTGCTTGTCATGGGATGGATGGGTGTTCAGGCTTGAATTGATGTAATGGTAAGCCAAAATACCAATGCTGTCGCCACGGTACGGGCTCATGGGCCCGAGCGCCGCCCGGGCCTTAGGCGGCGCCGCGGGACCGGGCGCGGCGGCGGGATTCAGCGCGGGGCGGCGACCGCGGTGCCGCCGGCGGGCTCGGCGGCGCCGGCGC